>JBIITU010000198.1:0-6297 GCA_044340335.1 Steroidobacteraceae bacterium | reverse complement strand
GCCCAGCTCGACGTGGCGACGCGCGTCGCGCAGGAAAGCCCGGATCTGTATTACGAGATCCAGAGCCTGAACGACTACGGCGCCGAATCGCTCGAGGCGCTGGCAAAGGCCGTGGAGCGGCTGCGCACGGCGGTGCTCGCGCGCGACCGCGCCGCGTTCTCGGCCCTGATGACGCGCGGCCGCGAATACCTCGAAGACCGCCGCAGCCTGACCGAAAAGCGCGCCTGAGCGCCGTCCGCGAGCGGCCGCGTGCCGCGGTCAGCGGACGCGCTTCAGCAGCGACAGGAACACCGGCGCGCCGACCAGCGCCAGCAGTGCCCCGACCGGCAGCTGCCGCGGCTCCAGCAGCGTGCGTGCCAGCGTGTCGGCGAGCGCGACGATCAGGCCGCCCAGCAGCGCGGTTGCCGGCGCCACCACGCGGTGATTGGCAGTGCGGAACAGCAGCCGCGCGATGTGCGGCCCGAGCAGGCCGACGAAACCGATCGTGCCGGCGCTGACCACTGCGGCACCGGCCAGCAGTGCCGCACCGGCAACCACGCCGGCGCGCGCGCGCCGCAGGTCGAGGCCGACACTCTGGGCGCGCAACTCGCCGGCGGCGAGCACGTCGAGGGGGCGCGCGAGCGCTGTCACGAGCAGCGTGGCAATCACCGCGAGCGCCAGCGTGGCGCGCGGCCAGGTGGCCCAGCTGAGGTCGCCGGCGAGCCAGAAGATCATGCCGCGCAATTCTTCGGCACTGGCCAGCGACAGCACCAGCGTCACGATCGCGCTGCAGGTTGCGGCGATCACGACGCCCGCCAGCAACAGGCGGGTGGTGCCGCCCGCGGCGCCCAGCCACCAGACCAGCGACACCGCAGCGGCCGCGCCCAACGCCGCGGCGCCCTGCGTCAGCCAGGTTGCTGCGCCGGCGGCCAGCGCTAGCAGCGCGGCGACCGCAGCGCCGCCCGAGACGCCGAGCACATAGGGGTCGGCCAGCGGATTGCGGAACAGCGCCTGCAGCAGCAAGCCTGCCAGCGCCAGCAGCGCGCCGACCGCGAATGCGGTCAGCACGCGCGGCAGGCGCAGGTCGAACACCACCGTGCGCGCGATCGCGTCGCCGTCACCGACGACGAGTTGCAGCAACTGCGCAGGGGCGATGTCGGCGGAGCCGGAGAGGATCGCGTACGCGAAAACGGCGAGCGCAAGTGCCGCGAGGCCGGCCATGCGACGCCAAACAGAGACAGTGAGCATGCGGTGAAGGGTAGGAGTCGCGACGCAGGTCCACAAGCGGCGCAGATTGCTTGTCGGCCCCGGTCACGCTGGCGATACTCTGTGCCATGCCCGATCTGATCGACACCGAAGGCTACCGCGCCAACGTCGGCATCGTCCTGATGCACGCGGACGGTCGCGTCTTCCTGGGCAGGCGCAGCGGCGGTCGCGGCTGGCAGTTCCCGCAGGGCGGCGTCCAGCAGGGCGAGACACCCGAGCAGGCCCTGTATCGCGAGCTGCGCGAGGAGATCGGTCTCGATGCCGCCGATGTCGACCTCGGTGGCGCCACCGAAGGCTGGCTGCGCTACCGCCTGCCGCCGCGCTATGTGCGGCGCGACCAGGAGCCGGTCTGCATCGGCCAGAAGCAACGCTGGTTCCTGCTGCGGCCGCGTCGCACCGATCTCGAGATCCGCTTCGATTCCACCGAGTTGCCCGAGTTCGACCAGTGGCGCTGGGCCAGTTTCTGGGAGCCGGTGCGCGAAGTGATCCATTTCAAGCGCGATGTCTACCGACGCGCGCTGCATGAACTCGGCCGCATCGCTTTCGGCGCTGCGTTGCCGTCGTACCCGGACTGGTGGGCCGAAACCGCCGCGCCACCCGCGGCGCGACCGCGGCGGCGACGCGGCGCGGCCGCGGCGCAGAAGTCGAGTGGCTGATACACCTTTCAAGGTCGTGATCCGCGCCCACGCGCCGGCGCGCGGCTGGATCCTGGCGATCTCGCTGGTGCTTGCCGTGGTCCTGGGTGGCTATGCGCTGTTCGAGTACGGCCGCGCGCGGGCCGGATTCGATCAACTGGCTGCGTTGCGCGAGCGCGCAGCGCTGCAGCGCGAGATCCGGGCGCGTGACGCCACCATTGTCGAGCTGCGGCGTGAATCGGCCGAGCTGGCCACGCTGCGCAGCGCGCAGGCAGAGGAACGGGCCGAACTGTCCCGCACCATCGGGCAACTGCAGGCCGAGGTCGCCAAACAGTCACAACAACTGGCGTTCTATCAGGGTATTGTCGTGCAGGGTGCCAATGCTGCGGAGGTCAAGATCCAGCAGTTGCGGGTCGGTCCGGGCAACGCGGAGCGCCACTTCATCGTGCGGCTGACGCTGGTGCAGTCGGGTCGACCCGACAAGACCATCGCCGGCAAGGCGCTGTTGTCGGTCGAGGGCCAGCGCGGCGGCGCAGCAGCCACTTTGCCCCTGGCGGACGTCACGGCAGCGCGCACCGCCGAGTTGCCGTTCAGTTTCAGGTATTTCGAGAACCTGGATCCCGAAATCGTGATCCCTGACGACTTTCAACCGGAGCGGATTATTGTAGAAATACACTCCAGCCGCCGCGAGGTGGCCCCGATCGTCCAGACCTATGTCTGGGAGATCGAGTCCGCCTGATACAGCAGTCCCCAGGAGAGGCCCATGTTTGGACGCAAGAAGAACAGCATTTCCGGTCGCATCGACACCCTGATCGCCCGTTCGGCGCGCTTGCAGGGCGATGTCGAGTTCTCCGGCGGCCTGCACCTCGAGGGTCATGTGATCGGCCATGTGCGGACCCAGGCCGGCGAGGCAGCTACGCTGTGGGTCAGCGAACAGGGCTGCGTCGAGGGCTCGGTCGACGTGCCGAACGTCGTGCTGAATGGCACCGTCAAGGGCGACGTGCATGCGCGCGACCGCGTCGCCATCGGCGCCACGGCCCGGATCACCGGCAACGTCCACTACGGCACGATCGAGATGGCGCTCGGCGCCCAGGTGTCGGGCAAGCTGATTCCGATGGGTGCGGGCGCAAACACGGGCGCGGCAACGACGGTTACCAGCCGCAGCAGCGAACCGGCCGGCCGGCCGATGGCCGCCGAGATGCCGCCGGCTCCGGTGGACGCGATCTTTGACGCGCGCCGTTCCGGTACCTAAAATCCATCCCATGTCGAACGCCGCTGCCCAAACCCCCGCTGATCTGCCACCGCCGCTGCTGGTGTTCACCGACGCCGCAGCCCGCAAGGTCGGCGCGCTGATCGAAGGCGAGGGCAATCCCAACCTGAAGCTGCGCGTGTTCGTGCAGGGGGGCGGCTGCTCGGGCATGCAATACGGTTTCGAGTTCGACGAAGTCGTCCAGGACGGCGACACCTGCGTCGAGAACGATGGCGTGCAGTTGCTCGTCGATCCGATGAGCTTCCAATACCTCTCAGGCGCCGAAATCGACTACCGCGAAGGCCTGGATGGCGCCCAGTTCGTCATCCGCAATCCGAACGCCACCACGACCTGCGGTTGCGGGTCGTCGTTCGCTGCCTGATCCCGATGTGCGATGCGCGGTAAAGCTGCCGGGTCCGTCCCGGAGCTGATCGCGGCCGTCGATCTCGGTTCCAACAGCTTCCACATGGTCGTCGCGCGGCATCTGCATGGGCAGATCGTCGTCGTCGACCGGCTGCGCGAGAACGTGCGTCTCGGCGCCGGAGTCGATGCCGAGGGTCGGCTCGACCGTGATGCCATCACCCGCGCGCTCGCCTGTCTCGAGCGCTTCGGCCAGCGGCTGCGCGACATGCGGCCGAGCAGCGTCCGCGCCGTCGGCACGAATGCGCTGCGGCGCGCGCACCGCAAGCAGCAGTTCCTCGAGCGCGCCCGCGCGGCGCTCGGCCATCCCATCGAGATCGTTTCCGGAATGGAAGAGGCACGCCTGATCTATTCCGGCGTCGCGCACACATCGCCGGCCCTTGCCGGGCGCAGGCTGGTGGTCGACATCGGCGGCGGCAGCACCGAGATCATCATTGGCGAGGGGCTCACGCCGCTCGAGCTCGAGAGCACGCAGCTCGGCTGCGTCAGCATGAGCCAGCGCTTCTTCGCCGACGGCCGCATCTCCGCGAAGCGGATCGCGCGGGCGCGCGTGGCGGCCCGCCTCGAGCTCGAGCCGGTGCAGCACAGTTTCCGACGTTGCGGCTGGGACCAGGCCGTCGGCAGCTCCGGCACCGTGCGCGCGATCGGCGAGGCCTGCCGCGAACTCTACCCCGCGGCGCAGGGCATCACGCCCGAGGGACTCGAGCGCATCATCGAGGCGCTCGTGCAGGGCGGTCATGTCAACGCGATCCCGATCCGGGCGATCAACGCGGAGCGCAGCCAGGTGTTCGCCGGCGGCGTCGCGATCCTCGCGGAGTTGTTCGAAGTGCTGGGCCTCGAGCGCATGGACGTTGCCGATGGCGCGATGCGCGATGGCCTGCTGCATGACATCGTCGGCCGATATACCGACGAAGACGCCCGCGAGCGCACGGTGCGCGCCATGCAGAGCCGCTATCACGTCGATGTCGCGCAGGCGGCGCGGGTCGAACGCGCTGCACTGGCGTTCCTGGCGCAGGTCGCGACAGCCTGGCAGCTCGAGGACCCGCTGGCGGAGTCGGCGCTGTCCTGGGCGGCGCGGCTGCACGAGATCGGGCTCGACGTCGCGCACTCGAAGTATCACCAGCACGGCGCCTATCTGCTCGAGAACGCCGACATGCCTGGCTTTCCGCGCGAGGAGCAGCGCCTGCTCGCCTGGCTGGTCGGCGGACATCGCCGCAAACTGTCGATCGAGGGGCTCGATCAGCAACTGCCGCCCTGGGATCGCAAGGCGCAGTACCTGATCGTGCTGCTGCGGCTCGCGGTGCTGCTGCATCGTGGTCGCAGCGACGTGCCGCTGCCCGAGGTCGGGCTGGTCGCGCGCGGCCGTTCGCTGGAACTGCGGTTTCCGGCGCGCTGGCTGCGCGAACATCCCCTGACGGTGGCCGACCTGTCGCGCGAAATCGACCTGCTGCGCGAAGCCGACCTGCGCCTGCGGGTGTTCAGCGAGCGCAGTCGCGCCGCTGCAGCGTGACGCGCGGGCTGCGCTCCGGTCTCACTCGAGGTCAGACTCGCGCTGCGCGTAGGTCTCGAGCAGCTCCTGCTGTGCAATGACCAGTGGCTCGTTGCCCGATTCGTTGCGCCGGTAACGGCCTGCCGAGTCGAGCGACCACGACTGCACGTTGTCCCACAGGTAGGTTTCGAGGTCGCGCAGGATGCGCGCGCGATGCGATGCGCGCAGCACCGGAAACGCCACCTCGACGCGCCGGAAGAAGTTGCGCTCCATCCAGTCGGCGCTCGAGCAGTAGAGCTCGCCGTCGCCGCCATTCTCGAAATAGAACACGCGTGAGTGCTCGAGGAAGCGGCCGATGATCGAGTGCACGCGGATGTTGTCGGAGACGCCCGGCACGCCGGGGCGCAGCGCGCAGACGCCGCGGATGATCAGGTCGATAGGCACGCCGGCGCGTGACGCGCGATACAACGCCTCGATCGCGCGCGGTTCGACCAGCGAGTTCATCTTGAGGATCACGCGCGCCGGGCGGCCGGCGCGGGCGTGTTCCGCTTCGCGGTCGAGCTTGTCGATCATCGCCGCGTGCAGCGCGAACGGCGACTGCAGCAGCCGCGCGAGGCGCGGCGTCTGCGTCAGGCTGGTCAGCTGCAGGAAGATCTCGTGCACGTCGTGGCCGATGTGCGGGTCGGCCGTCATGAGGCTGTAGTCGGTGTAGGCACGCGCGGTACGCGGGTGGTAGTTGCCGGTGCCGAGATGACAATATCGCCGCAGGCCTTCCGTTTCGCGGCGCACGATCAGCGCAAGTTTCGCGTGCGTCTTGTAGCCGACCACGCCGTACATGACGTGCGCGCCGGCTTCCTGCAGCCGGCTCGACAACTCGATGTTCGCTTCTTCGTCGAACCGTGCACGCAGCTCGATGACGACCGTGACGTCCTTGCCCGCGTGGGCCGCCTGCACCAGCGCCTCGACGATCGGCGAGTTGGCACCTGTGCGGTACAGCGTCTGCTTGATCGCGAGCACCGCCGGGTCGCTGGCCGCCTGCCGCAGCAGGTCGATCACCGGCTGGAAGGACTGGTACGGGTGATGCAGCAGGATGTCCTTGAGGCGCAACGCTGCGAACAGGTCGGGTGAGCCGATGATTCGCTTCGGCACGCCGGGCGTGAACGGCGGGTACTTGAGATCGCTGCGCTGCGCGAGGTCGTAGATCGCTGAGAGCCGATGCAGGTTGACCATCGCCGGCACGCGATACAGGTCGAGCCGCG
>JBIITU010000197.1:0-6309 GCA_044340335.1 Steroidobacteraceae bacterium | reverse complement strand
GACCGAGTCGCAGTCGACACTGGTGTCGGCGGTGTCGTCGGGCAAGCCGGGTGCCGCGGTCGATCTCAAATTCGACATCGCGCAGCGCCCGCGCGTCGGCGAATCACTGCCGGTGTCGATCGTCGTGACGACATTGACGGCCGACGTCTCGAAGCTGCAGGTCATCTTCCAGTCCACCGAAGGCATCCAGGTCGTCGATGGGCTCGAGCTGAATGCGCCAGAGAACCCGCGCAGCGGCCAGACCTTCAGTCACACGGTCACCGTGCTGCCGCAGAAGGATGGCGTGTCCTACCTGTCGGCGGTGGCCCTGGTGGAGGGCGCCGGCACGTCGTCGGTCGCGCGCACCTTTGCGATCCCGATCATCGTCGGCGACGTGGTCGCCGCCGAGGCCGCGATGGCGGAGACGGCGGACGCGGCCGTGGCCCGCGGGCCGGGCGGTGAGCGGGTCGTGCCGCTGCCTGCCGACGAATCAGGCAAGCGCTGAGTCGCGCCGAAACGCGAGTCGCTTCACATGGCGCAGACGCCATGCCCCGTAGCATCGACGGACCAGTCGTCGCGCGTCCGTTATGTCAACTTCCCCGATACGTGATCTCGCCCTGCTCGAGGCGGATGCGGCCCTCTCCGCCCGTCCGGGCGCGCCTGTTGCCGACGCGGACGGGCTGGTCATCGATGCCATCGTCGATGCGGTGCTGCTGGTCGACGCCGACGGCCTGATCGCGCGCTGCAATCCGGCGGTCGAGCCCTTGTTCGGCTATGCGCCGGCCGAGCTGCTGCACCGACCCGTCGGGCTGCTGTTACCCGCCCTGCAGGGCGAAGGCCCGCGGCGTGACCTGCTCGATGCGCTGTCGGCACCCGATCAGCCGCACGAGGCCAGGCACTGCGAGATGGCGGCCCACGCTCGGTACCGGTTCGCGTTTCCGGCCGAGATCGCGGCCAGCAGCATCCTGCTCGCCGGCCGCGTTGCCTGGGTCGTGTCGGTGCGCGATGTGTCGCGCCGCCTTGCGGTGGAACAGGCACTGCGCGACAGCGAGGCGCGCTACCGCACGCTGGTCGACCATGCGCCCGAAGTCATCGTCGTCTTCGATGCCGAGACAACGCGGCTGTTCGATCTGAACCGCAACGCCGAATCCATGTTCGGGTTGCCGCGCGCGGAGTTGCTGTGTCGGTCGATGGCGGATTTCTCGGCCACCCTGCAGCGCGCGGGTCGCGACGCGATGGCCGTGTTGCGCGATCACATTGCGCTCGCGCTCGACGGCGCGCCGCAGTTCTTTGAATGGCAGCTGCTGACGGCGCAGGGCACGGAACGCCCCTGCGAGCTGCGCCTCGCGCGCCTGCCCGGCACGACGCGCCAGCTGGTGCGCTGCACGATCACCGACATCAGCGCCCGGCAGCGCGATGAGCGCATCGCGGCAGCCGAGCGCGCGGTGCTCGAGAAGGTTGCGGCGAACGCGGCGCTGGCGGAATCGCTGCACGCGATCTGCGGTTACGTCGAAACGGTGGCGCCGGGTGGCATTGCCGCGATCAGCGTGCTCGCCCCGGGCGGGCTGCAGTTCGAATCGCTGCTGGCGCCGCGGATGCCGGCGGACCTGATCGCGTTGCTGGATCGGCAGACGATCGACATCCGTCATGGCTCCTGCGCGGCCAGTGTCTATCTGGCGCGCCCGATCTACGTGGCCGACGTCCTGACCGATCCGCACTGGGGCGTACGTGGTGAGGCGCTGCGCGCCCACGCCCTGCATTCGACCTGGTCGGTGCCGATACGCGCCGGCGGTGGACGCGTGGTCGGTGCGATCGGGCTGTATCGCCGGACTGCCGGTTTGCCGCAGCCGTTCGAAGCGCAGCTGCTGGCGGATGCGGCCCGTCTTGCCGGCATCGCGATCGCGCGGCGGCGCGCCGAGGAAGCGCTGCGCGGCAGCGAGGCCAAGTATCGCGGTCTGTTTGAAGCCGTCATGGAGGGGGTATATCGCAGCACGCCGGATGGCCGGCTGGTGTCGGTCAACCCTGCGTTCGTGCAGATGCTGGGCTTCGACAGCGCGGAAGAAGTCTATGCGTTGCCGAGCGCTGCGATGCTGTACTGGCGCGCGGTCGACCGCGCGGACTTCACGCGCCAGCTGGAGCTGGCCGGCGAGATGCGCAACGCCGAGTTCACGCTGCGGCGCCGCGATGGCACGCAGATCGTCGTGCTGGAGAGCGCGCGCGCGTTGCGCGACGCCGAGGGCCGGATCTTCGCCTACGAAGGCACGATTGCCGACATCACGGAGCGCAAGCGAGCCGAGCAGGCGATGTTCCAGGAGAAGGAACGCGCCGAAGTCACGCTGCAGTCGATCGGCGACGCGGTGATCACGACCGATGCGGCAGGGCGCATCGACTACATGAACCCGGTCGCCGAGCAGCTGACGGGCTGGCGGCTGGTTGAAGTGCAGGGCAATTCGATCGAATCGGTGCTGCGGCTGGTCGACGATGCGAGCCGCGCGCCGCTCGAGAACCCGCTGCTGCGCGCGCTGGCGAGCGGCACGCAGGTCGGACCCACCGACCAGTGCGCGCTCGTGGATCGCGCCGGCCACGACCTGGCGATCCAGGACTCCGCCGCGCCGATCCGCGATCGTGCCGGACAGATCACCGGTGCGGTCGTCGTGTTCCATGACGTCACGCGCGAGCGCCGCCTGCGGCGCGCGCTGGCCTACCAGGCAACGCACGATGCGCTGACCGGCCTGATCAACCGGCGCGAGTTCGACAATCGCCTGCAGGCTGCGGTGCAGTCGGTGCGCGACGACGGCAGCCGCTATGCGGTGCTGTACATCGACCTCGACCAGTTCAAGCTGGTCAACGACACCTGCGGCCACTCGGCCGGCGACCGGCTGATACGCGAGATCACCGGCCTGATCCAGGCGCGGGTGCGCACCACCGACACCATCGCGCGGTTGGGCGGCGACGAGTTCGGCGTGCTGCTCGCCGATTGTTCGCTCGAACAGGCCGGCGGCATCGCCGACTCGGTGCGGCGCGCGATTCGCGATCACCGCTTCCAGTGGAACGGCTCCGCGCTCGCGGTCGGGGCGAGCATCGGCGTGGTCGAAGTCGACGCGCAGATCGAAAGCGCCGCTGCGCTGCTCAGCGCCGCCGACGTCGCCTGCTACACGGCCAAGGACGGCGGCCGCAACCGCATCGAGCTCTATCACGCCGATCGCGGCCGCGACCGGCATCGCGAGATGCGCTGGGTCGCGCAGATCGCGCGCGCGATCGAAGAGGACCGGATCGAACTCGTGCACCAGCCGATCCGGCCGCTGGGCTCCGCCGGGCCGCGCGTGTTTCATGAAGTCATGGTGCGGATGCGCGCCGAAACGGGCGAGCTGATCCCGCCTGACCAGTTCATCCCGGCCGCCGAGCGCTACAACGTCATGCCGGCGATCGACTTCCGGGTGCTCGAACGCGTGGTGTCGCACCTGCAAGCCATGCCGGCGACAGCGTCGCGGCCGCTGCTCGCGGTCAACGTGTCGGGCAATTCGCTCAGCGACCAGTCGTTCCTCGAGCGGGTGCTGGCGCTGGTCGACCGCTCCGGCGTGGCCGGCTCGCTGTGCTTCGAGATCACCGAGACCGCGGCGGTCAGTCATCTCGATACCGCCGTGCTGTTCATGCGCGAACTGAAGGCGCGCGGTTGTCGCTTCTCGCTCGACGATTTCGGCAGCGGCCTGTCGTCGTTCCGTTACCTGAAGAACCTGCCTATCGACTTCCTGAAGATCGACGGCGAGTTCGTCGCCCATGTCGGCACGGACGCGGTCGACCGCAGCGTCGTGCGCGCGATCGTGCAGGTCGGCCGGTCGCTCGGCATCGCCACCGTCGCCGAGAAGGTCGAGACCGCCGATGTGCTCGAACTGCTGATGGAAATCGGTGTGGACTACGCCCAGGGCTACCACATCGCGCGGCCGCAGCCGCTGCTGCGAGGAAACCCGGCGACCTTGGGGTAGACTGCGGGACAGTCCCTGACTGCCTCCCTGCCGCTTGCCTACCGAGCCCGTTCCAACCCTGCTGGGGCCTTCAGACCCGCCCGCCGTGACGGTCCGCGACTTCGGCCGGCGACGGCCCGCGGTCGTCGTCTGTGATCACGCCAGCAACGCGGTGCCGCAGTCGCTGGCCGAGCTCGGCGTCGAGCCACGGGTGCTGGCGCGGCACGTGGCCTGGGACATCGGCGCCGGAGCGCTGGCCAGTGCGCTGGCGGAGCGGCTGGGCCTGCCCTGCGTGCTGGCGGGCTTCTCGCGCCTCGTGGTCGATTGCAACCGCGATCCGCTGCGCCCCGACTCGATGCTGGCCAACAGTGATGGCGAGCGGATTCCCGGCAACGAGGCGATCAGTCCGACGCAGCGCGCTGCCCGGCTGGCCGAGATCTTCGACCCGTTTCAGGCCGCCGTCGCCGCAGCGCTCGCGGGCGCGTCGAGCCCGTACCCGGCGCTGCTCGCCGTGCACAGCTTCACGCCGGTCATGCAGGGGCGGGCGCGCCCCTGGCACTGTGGCGTGCTGTGGGATCGCGACCCGCGGTTGCCGGTCGCGGTGCTCGCGGCACTGCGCGCGGAACCCGGCCTCGTGGTCGGCGACAACGAGCCGTATTCCGGTCGCGATCCGTCGGACTACACGGTGGGGCGGCATGCCGGCACGCACGGTCGTCCCCACGTCTGCCTGGAAATCCGGCAGGATCTGCTGGCGGACGAGCGCGGCGTGGCCGAATGGGCCGACCGGCTCGCTCGCGTGTTGGCACCGTTGCTGGACGATCCGGCGCTGTACGCGCCCTGGGGGGACAGGTGACTGCGAGTGCAGGACGCGTCGAGCCGCCGTTCACGGTCGGCATCGAGGAGGAGTATCTGCTGGTCAAGCGCGCGACCGGCGATCTCGACAACGACCCGCCGCCGGAACTGCTGCGCGAATGCACCGAGCGCGGCGGCGGCCAGATCAGCCCGGAGTTCCTGCGCTGCCAGATCGAGGTCGGCACGCGGGTGTGCCGCACGATGGCTGACGCGCGCGCGGATCTGGCGCGACTGCGCGGCATCATCGTCGAGGTCAGTGCGAAGCATGGCCTCGCGCCGGTGGCGGCCTCGACGCATCCTTTCGGCCGCGTGCTGAGCCAGAAGCACACCGACAAGGAGCGCTATTACTCGCTCGCGCGCGAGATGCAGGCGACGGCGCGGCGCATGGTCATCTGCGGCATGCACGTGCACGTCGGCATCGACGACGACGACATGCGCATCGACCTGATGAACCAGATGGCGTATTTCCTGCCGCATCTGCTGGCGATGTCGTGCTCGTCGCCGTTCTGGGAAGGCGAGCAGACGGGCCTCAAGTCGTTCCGCCTGACGATATTCAACTCGCTGCCGCGCACCGGGCTGCCAGAGCGCTTCGCAAGTTACGGTGAGTTCCGGCGCCACATCGATACCCTGATCCGCAACGAGCTGATCCAGGACACCAGCAAGATCTGGTGGGACATCCGGCCGAGCTCGCGCTATCCGACGCTCGAGACGCGGATCATGGACTGCTGCACCAGCATCGACGATTCGATCTGCCTCGCGGCGTTCACGGTGTCGCTGCTGCGCATGCTGTACCGGCTGCGGACGCAGAACCAGCGCTGGCGCGAGTACCCGCATCTGCTGATCGCCGAGAATCGCTGGCGCGCGATGCGCTACAGCTTCGACGAGGGGCTGCTCGATCTGGCCAAGGGCGAGCTCGTGCCGTATCCGCAGCTCATCGAGGAGTTGCTCGAGATCATCCGCCCCGATGCCGAAGCGCTGGGCTGCCTCGCCGAAGTGCAGCATGCGCGGCAGATCGTCGCGCGCGGCACCAGCGCGCATCGGCAGGAGCAGGTCTACGAGCAGGCGCGTGCGCGCGGTGCGAGCGAGCGCGAGGCGCTGCGTGCCGTGGTCGACTGGCTGGTCGTGGAGACGGCCGCGAATCCGCAGGTCGGGGTCGCTGCGGCCAGTGGCGACGCCGCGTGACGGAAGCCGCCGGCGCAGCATCGTGGTCGGGCGTCAGCGCGCTGCTCGTCGAGGATCATCCGGCGCTGCGGCGGATACTGACGCAGACACTGGCGGCGCTCGGCTTCGAGGTGCAGGCGGTGGCCGACGCGGACGCCGCGCGCGCGGTGATCGAACGCGATGGCTGCCCGCAATTGCTGTTCTCGGACGTGCGCATGCCCGGCTCGATGACCGGCATTGAACTTGCGCGCTGGGTGCGGCAGCGGCATCCCGATGCCCGCATCCTGCTGCAGACCGGTTATGCGGTCGGCGACGCCACCGGCTTCGTGACGATCACAAAGCCGTTCTCTGCGGA
>JBIITU010000196.1:0-6313 GCA_044340335.1 Steroidobacteraceae bacterium | reverse complement strand
GCTGCGCGATACCGGGGAGTCGTTCTTCGACCTGGCGCTGCGCATGTCGGCGACCCACAAGACTTATTTCACGGATCTGTACGCGCCGAACCAGGCCCGTTTGCGGGAGTTCGCCGGCGAAGCTGCCCAGTCGCTGGAGGACGCCGCAGCGGTCGAGCGTGCCAGCAGCGGCAGCTTCGAGCAGTACCTCGCCGACTACCTGGTCTGAAGCGGGGTATCCCCGCCTCGGGGCTTCCCGTAAGATCGCCCTCCCGCCGCGCACGCACGGACCCTGACCGGATGCCGAACGCAGCAGTCCCCTTCCCGAGCGATTCGCCGTTCGCGCAACTGTTGCGCCGGGGCTTCGGGCAGCTGCGCTTCGAGCCCGCGCTCGAGCGCGAGTTCTGGCAGAACCACAACACGGTCAGCCGTCCACGGGTGCGCCTCGCGGTGTTCCTTGCGCTGGCGACGACGCTCAGCTTCGCGCTGCTCGACCACACGCTGCTGGGCCAGCCGTGGCAGCTGCCCGACGATCTCATCCGCTTCGGGCTGCAGCTACCGATCATCCTGCTGTGCCTCGTGCTGACGCGCGAAGCCGATTACGAGCGTCGCTACATCCCGGCCATCAAGATCGGCGCGCCGCTGTTCGGCGTCGGCTCGGTGATCATGGCGACCGGGGCGGCCGACACGCAGATTCCGCTGCTGTCGACCCGGCTCGTGCTGGCGGTGTTCTTTTTCTACTTCATGCTCGGGTTGTCGTTCCGCGCGGCGCTGCGCGCCAACCTGATCATGCTGCTCGCGTATCCGATCGCCGCGTGGCTGCAGGGTGTCGGCGCGTCGGTCGCGATCTACAGCCTGTTCGTGCTGCTGTGCGCGAACCTGTTCGCCGGCGCGGGTTCATACGCGCTGGAGCATGCCAATCGAGTGGCCTTCCTCGAGCGCAAGCTGCTCGCCGAAGTCGCGAGCCACGACGGGCTCACGGGCTTGCTGAATCGCGCGGCGTTCGACAGCGAACTGCGTCGCGTCTGGGACGCGGCGACGCGATCGCGCGAGCCGGTCGCCGTCATCATGCTGGATATCGACCACTTCAAGGCCTACAACGATCGTTACGGCCACCCGGCCGGCGACAGCTGCCTGCGCGAAGTGGCGAACGCATTCCGGCAATGTGCGCGACGGCCGCGCGACATCGTCGCGCGTTATGGCGGCGAGGAACTGATCGCAGTGCTGCCAGGGGCTGACGCCGCGCACGCGGAAGCGACGGGGCGGGCGATCGTCGAAGCGGTCGGCTCGCTGCGCCTGCCGCACGCCGCATCCCTGACCCGGCCGCACGTCACCGTCAGCGTCGGCATCGCCAGTGCCGATCCATCCCGGGAGTCTTCGTCCGAGGCCGTGATCCGGTTCGCGGACCGCGCGCTCTATCTGGCCAAGGATCAGGGCCGCGACCGCTGCGTTGCCTACGAACCTGCCGCGGATCTGCCGCTCGCCGCGGCATCCTGAGCGCCTCAAGATCGGCCCGCTGCGGCCGATAACCGTCTGCGATCGTCACGATCGGATGTCCCGGGTGCGGCATGAAAGGCGTGGTGTTTACCGAATTCCTGGAGATGGTCGAGCAGACCTGGTCGGCGGAGCTCGCCGACGACCTGATCGAAGCCAGCAACCTGCCGTCCGGGGGTGTCTATACCGCCGTCGGGACGTACGATCACCGCGAGATCGTGCAGCTCGTGCAGGCGCTGTCGGAGCGCACCGCGACCCCGGTGCCGGATCTCGTCCGCGCATTCGGTGGCTACCTGTTCGGCCGCTTCGTGGTCATGTACCCGCAGTTCTTCGAGTCGGCGCCGACTGCATTCGATCTGCTCGCGAGCCTCGACCGCTACGTGCATCGCGAAGTGGTGAAGCTGTACCCGGATGCCCAGGTGCCGCGCTTCGACACCACGCGCATCGATGCTGAGACGCTCGAGATGATCTACCGCTCGCCGCGCGGCATGGAAGACCTGGCCGAGGGCCTGATACGCGCGGCGATGGCGCATTACGGTGAGTCGCTGGACCTCAGCCGCGAGGTGGTGCGCGACGCCGTCGGGCCGGGTGTGCGCTTCACGCTGCGTCATGCCGCCTGAGACGATCACGGTCGAGTCCGCTGAGCAGCGCCTCTTGCGGCGCGTGGAGCGCGAGCGAGCGGCCCGCAAGCAGGCTGAAGCGCTGCTCGAGGCCAAGAGCCTGGCGCTGTATGAGAGCAACATTGCCCTGCGCAATCTCGCACAGGCGCTCGAGGCGCGCATTGGCCAGCGCACCGAGGAGTTGCAGCAGGCGCTCGACCTCGCAAACTCTGCGCAACGCGCCAAGGACCAGTTCCTGGCGACGATGAGCCACGAGATCCGCACGCCGATGAACGCGGTGATCGGGCTTGCGGCATTGCTGCGCGACACCTCGCTCGACGCGCGGCAGCTGCAGTACCTTGCGATGCTGCAGGCGAGCGGCGAACACCTGCTGGCACTGATCAACGATGTGCTGGATTTCTCCAAGATCGAGGCCGGCAAGCTCGAGATCGAGTGGCGGCCGATGCAGTTCGAACCGGCGCTGGCGCTGGTGCGCACGATCACGGAACCGCAGGCGCGCGCCAAGGGACTGGGCTTTGAAATGCAGATCGACGCCGGCGTCCCGGCCAGCGTGCTGTGCGATGAACTGCGCTGGCGCCAGGTGCTGATCAACCTGCTCGGCAATGCGATCAAGTTCACTGCAGCCGGGTCGGTGGCAGTGCGGCTCGGTCGCGTGGTCGGCCGCGCCGGCGATGCGCCGCTGCTGTTCTGCGAAGTGCGTGACGCCGGCGTCGGAATCGCGCCCGAGGCGCAGGCGCGCATCTTCGAGCCCTTCCTGCAGGCCGATGGATCGACCACCCGCACGCATGGCGGCACAGGACTTGGACTCGCGATCTCGCGACGCATCGCGCAGGCGCTCGGCGGTTCGCTGACGCTGACGAGCGAGCCGGGCCGCGGCAGCACGTTCCGGCTCGAATGGCCGCTGCGGCAGCCTGATGCCACGGTGGTCGCAGCGCAGGGCGCGCCGGCAGTGCCGGTCGATCCGCGGCAATTGCGCATCCTGCTGGTCGAGGACAACCCCATCAACCAGCTCGTCGCGAACGGCCTGCTCGAGAAGGCGGGCTGCAGCGCTGATCTTGCGACCGACGGCGTCGACGCCGTGGAGAAGGTGCAGGCGGGCGGCTACGACCTGATCCTGATGGACATGCAGATGCCGCGGCTGGATGGCCTCGGTGCAACCCGCCGCATCCGCAGCCTGCCGCTCGCGCGCCAGCCCGTGATCCTGGCGATGACGGCCAACGCGTTCGATGAAGACCGCCAGCAGTGCCTCGCAGCCGGCATGGACGACTTCCTCAGCAAGCCGCTGTCGTTCGAGACCTTTGCTGCGGCGCTCTCGCGCGCGGCCGCCAAGGTCGTCCATGAACAGTAGCTCAGCCGCGATGGTTCATTCGCGATAGATGGCGATCTCGCGCTTGCCGCGCGAATCGCGCATGGCGCGGAACATGCCGGAGCTGTTGAACTCCATGACCACGTTGCCGCGTGCGTCGATGGCGATGACGCCGCCTTCGCCGCCCGCGGGCTTGAGCTTCTCCTGCACCACTTCGCGCGCGGCCTTGGCGAGGTTCCAGCCGCGATACTCGACCAGCTTGCAGACGTCATGCGCGACGACGTGGCGAATGAAATACTCGCCGTGCCCGGTCGCCGAGACCGCACAGCTGGCATTGCTCGCGTAGGTGCCGGCGCCGATGATCGGCGAATCGCCGATGCGCCCCCAGCGCTTGTTGGTCATGCCGCCGGTCGATGTTGCCGCAGCGAGATTGCCGGCCGCATCCAGTGCGACCGCCCCCACGGTGCCCATGCCGACCAGATCGTTGGCCGGCGCCGGCCGGCCGGCCTTCAGGCGGTCGAGTTCGGCGCGCCGTCGCGGCGTGATGAACCAGCTGTTCGGCACGAGTTCGAGCCGGTGCTCCAGCGCGTATTCCTCTGCGCCTTCGCCTGCCAGCATGACGTGCGGCGACTGCTCCATGACGCGGCGCGCGAGCTCGATCGGATTGCGCACGCGGCGCAGGCCGGTGACCGCGCCGGCGCGCAGCGTGCGCCCGTCCATGATCGACGCATCGAGTTCGGCGCGACCGTCGTGCGTCAGCACGGCACCGCGACCCGCATTGAAGAGCGGGTCGTCTTCGAGGATGCGCACGGCCGCAGTCACGGCATCGAGACTCGAGCCACCGCCCTGCAGCACCACGTAGCCTGCCTCGAGCGCGACTTCGAGCGACTTGCGGAACTCGAGGTCCTGTTCGGGCGCGAGCCGGCTGCGCTCGATCGTGCCGGCACCGCCGTGGATGGCGATCGCGAACGGGCGAGCTTCGGCGGCGTGGGACGTCATCGAGTGCATTGCCAGGCCCAGCAGCAGGGCGAGATGCCATTTCCGGCTTGCGGACATCCGGGGCCTCCTGCCGCTATGATGTTCCAGGACAGGACAAGATAGCCCGACAGCGCGCGCACGCCTAGTCCGCGGCGCGTCAGGGCCACGCCAGGGGGAAGTCGCTTGAGTCAACATGAGGACGCGCCGCGTCTCGTCTTCAATCCGTGGGTGCTGCTCGTGGCGGCGCTGCTGTTCGCCGGGGCGTTTTTCGTGCCGCCGCTGTTCTTCAATGCGATGGTGGCGCTGGCCATCGCCGCCGTCGTGCTGGCGCCGCTTCCGGGCGGCACGCGGGGCGTGGTCGCCACCGTCATGACCGGCCTCGCGACGGGCATCGCCTCGGTCAACCTGTTCGCGGTCGGCATCTTCCAGGGGCCTATCACGCAGGAGTTCGGCTGGAGCCAGACCGAGTACTCGATCGTGATCATCGTCGGCACGATCGTCACCGTGATCTCATCGCTGTACATCGGCAAGCTGTTCGACCGCGACGGCGTGCGGCGCTGGGCCATCGTCTGCGTCGTGTTGTTCGCGCTGGCGCTGATCTCGCTGTACTGGCTGACACCCAACCTGTGGCATTTCTACGGCGTGTTCGCGCTGATGCCGCTGATCGGCGCGGGCACGTCGTCGGTGGCGTACTCGCGCGTCGTCGCGCGCTGGTTCGATCGGCGCCGCGGCCAGGCGTTCGGCGCCGCGCTGGCCGGCATCGGCATCGGCGGCGCCGTGCTCGCTTCCGGCACGCAGTATCTGATCGGCGCCGTCGGCTGGCGCGGAGCCTACGTCGGGCTCGGGCTGCTGTCGCTGGTGGTCACGCTGCCGCTGGTCCTGTGGAAGCTGCGTGACGATCCTTCGGACGTCGGGCTTGGTCCCGACGGCGAACGCGTGCCGGCGACGAGCGCCGCCGCGGATGCCCCGGTCGCGCCGCCGCCGCTGCTCGGCTACACCGCCGTCGAAACGCGCCGCCTGCCGCGTTTCTGGCAGATGCTGTTCGCGTTCCTGCTGCTGTCGTTCGGCATCGGCGGCGTGATGATCCCGCTGGTGCCGATCCTGCGCGCGAGCGGCGTGCCGGCGGAAGAGGCGGCGGTGGTGCTGGGCGCGCTCGGGCTCGCGCTGATCGTCGGACGCGCGTTCGCCGGCCTCCTGATGGATCGGATCTTCGCGCCGTATGTGGCTGCGGCGATCCTGATCTTCCCGATCATCGGCGTGATCCTGCTCGCGACCGGCGCACAGGGTCCGATGGCTGTGACCGCGGCGGTCTGCATTGGCCTCGCCGCGGGCGCTGAGCTCGACGTGGTGGCCGTGCTGATCACGCGCTATTTCGGCAACCGCGCCTACGCCGAGAACTATGGCTGGCAGTACGCCGCCTGGACCCTCGGGTCGGGCACCGCGGTGCTGGTCACCAACATGGTCTATGACCGCCTCGGGTCGCATGCCCCGGCCTTGTGGGTCTACGTCGGTTTCTTCGTCTTCTCGGCCGTGCTGCTGCTGCGCATGGGG
Organism: Steroidobacteraceae bacterium; assembly: GCA_044340335.1. Classification (GTDB taxonomy): domain Bacteria; phylum Pseudomonadota; class Gammaproteobacteria; order Steroidobacterales; family Steroidobacteraceae; genus UBA964. The sequence goes on along the minus strand of JBIITU010000196.1, from coordinate 385 downwards.
CCGTATCCGCAGCTGCCGGTGGTCGCTGCGCCGGCCCGCGGCTAGCGGGCGCCCAGCCGCGCTAGACGCAATCCTTCAGAGCGATGCCGGGGTCGGCGAGCTTGGCCGGATCCGGCCGCACCCGCGCGGCGATCAGCTTGCGGGCCGCCATCTGGTCCTTGGCGTTGTTGACAGTGTCGATCGCGATCAACTCGCCGCCGCGCAGGTAACAGGCCGAGAACGTGTGTGCGGTCGGGTCGCCGCGCAGCACCACCTGATCGTGGCCCTGCGACAGCCCGACGATCAGCAGCTTGTGGTGGTACTGGTCAGACCAGAACCAGGGCACTTTGTCGTGCACGGTGGGCGTGCCCAGGATGTTCAGCGCCGCGGTGTTGGCCTGCTCGAA
>JBIITU010000195.1:0-6331 GCA_044340335.1 Steroidobacteraceae bacterium | reverse complement strand
ATCTCGGCTTCGTTCAGGCCCGACGAGGCCTTGATGACGATGCGCTGCTCCTTGCCGGTGGCCTTGTCCTTGGCCGACACATGCAGGATGCCGTTGGCGTCGATGTCGAACGTGACCTCGACCTGTGGCATGCCGCGCGGCGCCGGCGGCAGGTCCGTCAGGTCGAACTTGCCAAGCGACTTGTTGTCGTGCGAGCGCTCGCGCTCACCCTGCAGCACGTGGATGGTCACGGCCGTCTGGTTGTCGTCGGCGGTCGAGAACACCTGCGAATGCTTGGTCGGGATCGTCGTGTTCTTCTCGATCAGCTTCGTCATGACACCGCCGAGCGTCTCGATGCCGAGCGACAGCGGCGAGACGTCGAGCAGCAGCACGTCCTTGACCTCGCCCGCGAGCACGCCGCCCTGGATCGCGGCACCGACGGCGACGGCCTCATCCGGGTTGACGTCCTTGCGCGGCTCCTTGCCGAAGAAATCCTTGACGTACTTCTGCACCAGCGGCATGCGCGTCTGGCCGCCGACGAGGATGACTTCGTGGACGTCAGCGGCCGACAGGCCCGCGTCCTTCAGCGCCACGCGGCAGGGTTCGATGGTCTTGCGGACCAGCTCGTCGACCAGCGACTCGAGCTTGCTGCGCGTCAGCTTCACGGCCAGATGCTTCGGGCCGCTCGCGTCCATCGTGATGTACGGCAGGTTGATGTCGGTCTGCTGGCTCGAGGAGAGCTCGATCTTCGCCTTCTCCGCAGCTTCCTTGAGGCGCTGCATCGCGAGCGGATCCTTGCGCACGTCGACGCCGGATTCCTTCAGGAACTCCTCGGCGAGGTGGTTGATGATGCGCAGGTCGAAATCCTCGCCACCGAGGAAGGTATCGCCGTTGGTCGAGAGCACCTCGAACTGGCGTTCGCCATCGACTTCCGCGATCTCGATGACCGACACGTCGAAGGTGCCGCCACCGAGGTCATAGACCGCGATCTTGCGATCGCCGCCCGCCTTGTCGAGGCCATAGGCCAGCGCGGCCGCGGTCGGCTCGTTGATGATGCGCTTGACGTTCAGGCCCGCGATGCGGCCGGCGTCCTTGGTTGCCTGGCGCTGCGAATCATTGAAATACGCCGGCACCGTGATGACGGCCTCGGTGACTTCCTCACCGAGGAAATCCTCGGCGGTCTTCTTCATCTTCATCAGCACGCGCGCGGAGATCTCCGGCGGCGCCATGTTCTTGCCCTGCACTTCGACCCACGCATCGCCGTTGTCGGCCTTGGCGATCTTGTAGGGCACCATGTGGACGTCCTTTTGCACGACGTCATCGGTGAACTTGCGGCCGATCAGGCGCTTGACCGCGAACAGCGTGTTCTGCGGGTTGGTGACGCCCTGGCGCTTGGCCGACTGGCCGACCAGCACCTCGTCGTCCTTCGTGAAGGCCACGATCGACGGCGTGGTGCGATCACCCTCGCTGTTCTCGATCACGCGCGGCTTGCCGCCTTCCATGATCGCGACGCAGGAATTCGTCGTGCCGAGATCGATACCGATGACTTTGCCCATGTTCATGACTCCGCTGAAATTGTTTGCCCGGCATGGCCGGGTCTCACTGCCCCTTCAGATGGGGCTGGCTGTGGATAAAATCAAGGCGCGCGCGCGACGATGACGCGGGCCGGGCGCAGCAGGCGACCGCTCAGCGAGTAACCGCGCTGCACGACCGCGAGCACCGAATTGGGCTCGGCGGTCGCGGACGGCTGGGCCGCCATCGCCTCGTGCAGATTGGCGTCGAAGGGTTGCCCGACCGGATCGAGTTCGACGACGCCGATCTTCTCGAACGCCTTGCCCAACAGCCGCTGCGTCGCCGCCTGGCCTTCGATCAGGGCCGCCAGATCAGCCTTGGCCGCGTTTTCGACCGCCAGGTCGAGGCTGTCCTTGACGGGAATGAGCTCCTGCACGAGCTTCTCGACGCCGAAGCGGTGCGCCGCCTCGACATCGCGCTGCGCACGCTTGCGGATGTTCTCCAGCTCCGCGACCGAGCGCAGATACTGGTCCCAGTGGTTGCGGGCCTGCTCCTCGGCGGCCGCGAGCTGGCTTTTCAGCTGCTCGAGCTCCACCAGCGCCGCCGCCGTCTCGGGCATCAGCGTGGTGGTACCACCGCCGAAGTCGTCGGTCGGAGCACTCGGCGACGCGGCCTGCCGATCATCTGGACCAGGCTTCTGAGACATCTATTTTCCCGTTAAATCAATATTTTATGACGAATATCTACAAAACTATTGCAGATATCGCAGGCGTGAGCCAGCCCTTTGTTGGGCCTAACGGCGGGAATTCAAGGCTGCGCCCAGCAGCTTGGCCGTCACGTCGACGATCGGGATGATGCGCTCATACGCCATGCGGGTGGGTCCGATCACGCCGATGACCCCGACGACATCGCCACCGGCGGCGTACGGAGCCGTGACGACGCTGCACTCGTCGAGCACCTGATAGCCCGACTCCTGACCGATGAAGATCTGCACCCCCTCGGCGCGCAGCGACTGGTCGAGCAGATGCAGGAAGTCGCGCTTTTCGTTGAACGCCTCGAACAGGCGCCGCAGCTTCTCGACATTGGTCAGCTGCGCGGCACCCATCAGGTTGGTCTCGCCGGCGATCACATACTCGAGTTCGCCGCCCTCCGGCTGCAGTGCCTGCTGCGCCATCGTGATCGCATCGATCATCACGGAGTTCAGCGACTGCTGCGCTTCCTGCAGCTGGCCCAGGATCGCCTGCCGTGCTTCGGACAGGGTCCGGCCCGCGAACTGCTCGTTCAGGAAGCTGGCCGCCCGGCGCAGTTCCTCGGCCGAGCGGTAGCGATCCTGCTGCACGACCCGGTTCTGCACCTCCCGGCCGTCGAGCACCAGGATCACCAGCAGACGATTGTCCGACAATCCGAGGAACTCGATATGTGAAATCGCGGCCTGCTGGGCGCGCGGCATCGTCACGACCCCGGCGAGCTGCGTGACCCGCGACAGCATCTGCGATGCCGCCGCCACCAGCGACTTGGAACCATCCTGGGCGGCATCGAGTTGCCGCCGCAACGACAGCACGGATTCGCCGTCCAGCGGCTGCACCTTGAGCAAGGTGTCGACGAAGAACCGGTAGCCCTTGTCGGTCGGCACCCGGCCAGCCGACGTATGTGGCGAGGCGACGAAGCCGTACTCCTCGAGATCGGCCATGACATTGCGGACCGTCGCCGCACTGACCGCGAGACCGGACTCGCGCGACAGGTTGCGGGAGCCGACGGGCTGACCGTCGCGAATATAGCTTTCCACCAGCACGCGCAGCAGCTGCTGGGCGCGCTCGCTGAGGATGTCGTCGTAGTCGTGTGCCATGACCACAAGGTGACACAAAAACTGGCGCAAGCTAAGCAGCGCGCAAAAAGTCCGTCAAGACACCCGATACGCCGATTGGATGCCCGTGGCGCGCATGCTAAAACAACGTCTCGCCTGCCGGAGTCCCATGAGCCCCGCCATCAAGACCTGCGCGCTGATCTCGCGCTACGCCGATACGCGCGTCCTGGAGAGCGTGCAGTTGCTCGCCGAGCACCTGCAGGCTCGCGGTGTCGAAGTGCTGCTGCCCGCCGATGAATCCGAGCTCGCCACGGAATTCGGCCACCGGGCTGGCATCAGCGTGCTGCCGGAAGTGGAACTGGCGCGCCGCGCCGACCTCGTGGTCGCGATCGGCGGCGACGGCACCTTGCTGTATGCCGCGGGTCTGGTCGCCGAACGCGCCACGCCGCTGCTCGGCATCAATCGCGGCCGGCTGGGGTTCCTGACGGACGTCCTGCCCGAAGACATGCTCGCCTCGGTCGACGCCGCCCTCGCCGGCGACTGCAGCGTCGATCACCGGCCGCTGCTGGGCGCCACGCTGGAACGTCCGGGTGGCGAGCGCCTCGCGGGTCTCGCGCTCAACGACGTCGTCATCCAGAAATGGCAGACGGGCCACCTGCTCGATTTCGAGACCATCATCAACGGGCGCTACGTGAACACGCACGGCGGCGACGGACTGGTGGTCGCGACCGCGACCGGCTCGACCGCATATGCCTTGTCCTGCGGCGGCCCCATCGTCGAGCCGCAGCTCGATGTGCTCGTGGTCGCGCCGATCTGCCCGCACACGCTGTCCGATCGGCCCATCGTCGTGTCCGGTCGATCCGAAGTCGAAGTGAAGCTCGTCGACCGCCCCGATTCACGTGGCGAGGTCACCTGCGATGGCCGCGTGCTCGGTGCGTTCAACCCGGGCGACCGCCTCAAGATCGGGCCGTCGGCGCATCGCATCACGCTGCTGCACCCGGCCGGCTACGATTACTTCCGGCTGCTGCGCTCCAAGCTGAACTGGGGCCGTCGCAGCTTCGAACCACCGCGCTGAGACCGTCATGCTGCAGCACCTGCACATCCGCAATCTCGCCATCGTCGACTCGGTCGAAATCGACCTCGCCACGGGCCTGACCGTCCTGACCGGCGAAACCGGCGCAGGCAAATCCATCGTCGTCGACGCACTGCAGCTGGCCACCGGCGGGCGCGGCGGTGCCGAGTTCGTCCGTCACGGCGCCGACCGCGCCGAGGTGGTGGCCACGTTCGAACTCGCCGCGGCACCCGTCGAGTTGCGGGCCCTGCTCGACGAGCAGGCCATCGAGGCCAGCGACGAACTCGTGCTGCGCCGTGTCGTCACTACGGATGGCAAGTCGCGCGGCTACCTGAACGGCCAGCAGGTCCCGCTGACCGTGCTGCGCGCGGCGGGCGAGCACCTCGTCGATATCCACGGCCAGCACGAGTTCCAGTCGCTGACGCGCCCCGCCGCGCAGCGCCAGCAACTCGATGGCTTCGGCGGCCTGCAGGCGCTCGCGGCTGAAGTCGAGGCCGCGCACCGTGCCGCGCAGCGCGCGCGCGAACAGCGCGATGCGCTGCTCGCGCAGGCTGCGGACCGCGATGCCAAGCTCGAACTGCTGCGCTATCAGGTCGGCGAGCTCGACGCGCTGCAGCTTGCGCCGGGCGAAGTGCCGGAGCTGATCGCCGAGCAGTCACGGCTTGCCAATCATGGCCGACTGCTGCAGGCGACGCGTGCGGCACTCGATCTCGCCTACGACGCGGAAGGCGAAAGCGCCTACGCGATCGCAAGTCGCGCGCTGGCCCAGTTGCGTACCGCCGCCGGTCTCGACCCGCGCCTCGCCGAGATCGTGCCACTGGTCGACGATGCCACGATCCGGCTCGCCGAAACCGGCCGCGAACTGACGCGTTATCTCGACGGCCTCGATCTCGATCCGGCGCGCCAGGAACTCGTCGAGCAGCGCCTCGCCACGGTGGAACAACTGGCGCGCAAGCACCGCGTCGCCCCTGCCGCACTGTCCGAGCGCGCAGTCGAACTCGCGGCCGAACTCGCCCAGTTCGAGCAGTTCGCCACCAACGTCGATGCGCTCGACGCCGCCCACCGCGCCGCCGTCGAGCGCTGGCGCGCGCTCGCGCAGCGGCTTTCCGAGGCGCGCGCAACTGCGGCGGAGCGCCTGGGCAAAGCCATCAGCACGCGCATGCAGACGCTCGGGATGTCGGGCGGGCGCTTCAGCATCGCGATCGCCCGCGCCGACCTCGCCGCGAACGGCACGGCCGCAGGTGGCCTCGATCAGGTCGAGTACCTCGTGTCTGCGAACCCGGGTCAGCCACTGCGACCGCTCGCCAAAGTCGCCTCCGGCGGCGAGTTGTCGCGCCTGTCGCTTGCAGTGCAGGTCGCGGCCAGTGCCGGCACGCGCCGCTGCATGGTGTTCGATGAAGTCGACTCGGGTGTCGGCGGTGCCGTCGCGGAAATCGTCGGTCGTGAACTCGCCGCGCTCGGTGAACTGGCCCAGGTCATGTGCGTGACCCACCTGCCCCAGGTGGCCGCGCAGGGCAGCCAGCACTTGCGCGTCGCCAAGCTGACCGATGGCCGCAGCACCCGGACTGCCGTTACTCGACTCGGCGAAGATGAACGCGTCGAGGAAATCGCACGAATGCTGGGCGGCGTCGACGTGACACAGAAGGCGCGCGAGCACGCTCGGGAAATGCTGCAGGCGCGGCTCGGCAACTCAACGCCGCGAGAACAGGGGCCGCGCCGCCGGGCCGGTACGGATCGCGCCGGCGGTCGTTCGCGCCGCTGAGCCCGTCAGTCGATCTTCACGAGGCGTTGCGCGCCTTGTCACGGTACGCGCAATCGGATTTGCGGCAGTGGCCGTACATCACGAGCGCGTGGTGGCGGATCTCGAAACCGAGCCGCGCCGCGACGGCGTCCTGCAGATCCTCGATATCTGCATCGACGAACTCCTCGACCCGCCCGCAGTCGAGACACACGATATGGTCGTG
>JBIITU010000194.1:0-6335 GCA_044340335.1 Steroidobacteraceae bacterium | reverse complement strand
GGGATCAATCCTCGTGCTTCGTCAGCACTGTTTCAGGGACGTATTTGAGCGCAAGCACGAAGCAGACTCCGGCCACGATGACCGGATACCAGAGGCCTGCGTAGGGATCGCCGGTGCGCACCATCAGCGCCGACGCGACGAACGGCATGAAGCCGCCGAACCACGCGCTCGTCAGGTGATAGGGCAGCGACAGCGACGTGTAGCGGATGCGGGTCGGGAACAGCTCTGCCATGAACGCGGCGCCCGGACCGCAGGCAAGTCCGGCGGCGAAGATCAGCAGCAGCAGCAGCCCGACGACCTGGACATGGGTCGCCGAGATCGCGCTGAAGGAATCGATGGGCGGGATCGGGGCGAGGGCGCCGATGGCCTGGTAGACCGGAATGATGCAGACGACTGCGAGCAGCATGCCCGCCATCTGCACGGGTTTGCGGCCGATCCGGTCGGCGATCGCGCCGGCCCACAGGTACAGCGGGATCCCGAGCAGCAGCGCGACGCACATCAGCAGCGGCGCAGTGACAGTGTCCACCTTCAACGTCGTCTGCATGAACACGAGCGTGTAGAACTGCGCCGTGTACCACAGCACCGCCATGACCGCGCCGATGATCAACGCGGCGATGATGCGCGGCCGGTTCTGCGCTTCGACGAAACTCTCGCGGATCGGCGCGCGCGACAGGCGGCCGCTCTCCTTCAGCGCCGCGAACATCGGCGATTCGTTGAGCTTGCTGCGCACGTAGACCGACAGGCCCAGCAGCACGACGGACAGCAGGAAGGGCACGCGCCAGCCCCACTCGCGGAAATCTTCCTCGCCGAAGGCAATGCGGCAGGTCAGGATCACCAGCAGCGACAGGATCAGGCCCATGGTGCCGGTGGTCTGGATCCACGCCGTGTAGTAGCCGCGCCGCTCGGGCGGGCAGTGCTCGGCGATGTACAGCGCCGCGCCGCCGAACTCGCCGCCGAGGGCAAGCCCCTGCAGAAGGCGCAGCAGCACCAGCAGCGCCGGTGCCCACCAGCCGATCGTCTCGAAGGTCGGCAGTACGCCGACCAGCGCGGTCGACACGCCCATCAGCACAATAGTGATCAGGAAAGTCTGTTTGCGCCCGACGCGGTCACCCAGGCGACCAAACAACAACGCGCCCAGCGGACGGATCGCGAAGCCAGCGCCGAAGGTCGCGAGGCTCGCGAGCAGCCCGGCGGTTTCGTTGCCCGGCGGAAAGAACAGCACGCCGAAGAACGCTGCCAGGCTGCCATAGAGCAGGAAGTCGTAGTACTCGAATACGGTGCCGAGGGAGGCGGCCGTCACGACCCGCTTCATGCTGGCTGGTGGGGTAGGAGCGGGGCGGGCAACGGCGCTTGCGCCATGCGCAGTCGGTTCGATCATGGGCCGCCATCTTACTGTGTTTGCCTTCCGCAAGCCGCACGCAGCCCGCTATCCTTGGCGGCGAGGGGTCATCGTCGTCAGGGGAGCAGCACACGTGGCAGTCAAAGGGCTCAGGGATTTCTTCCAGTTCGATGAGAAGGCGGAACTCGGCAGCGCCGACAACCCGCTTGGCGCGCTCGGACCAGAGCAGCGTCGCGCTGGCGGGCCGCTGCTGGCGCTGGCTTTTGGCTGGGGCTTCCTGATCACGGGCCTGCTGACCGGCGGTGCGCTCGGTGCCGGGCTGCCGCTGTGGCCGGATCTGCTCTGGTACTCGATGCTCGGCAACCTGATCAACTTCGGCATCGGTGCTGCCGTCGGACTGATCGCGTGGCGTACCGGTTGCAACAGCGCGTTGCTGTTCCGCGCTGTGTACGGCCGCTTCGGCGCCTACCTGCCCGTGGTGTTCATCGCGCTGCTGACCATCGGCTGGCAGGGCATCGTGGTGGGCGCGTTCGCGCAGGTCTGGACCCAGGCGCCGGGCACGGCGCTGTTCTACGCGGTCGCGATCTTCGCCGGGCTGCTCTACACCGTGACGACGCTATATGGCGTCAAGGGTCTCGAGAAGGTCGGCCTGCCGGCCATGATCATCCTGATCGCCGTCGGTCTCTACTCGATGTGGCTCAACGTCGACAAGGCCGGCGGCATGGGGCCGTTGCTCGATCTGTCGGCCGCGACGGCCGCCAAAGCGCCGCTCAGCGGACTCGATGCGATCAACCTGGTCGTCGGTTCATGGATCGTCGGCGCCGTCGTGATGGCCGAATACGTCCGCTTCTCGCGCTCGGCGGCGATTGCGATCGCGATTCCGTTCGTCGTGTTGGTGGTGGACCAGGTGTTCCTGCACCTGGTGGGTTCGCTCGGCGCGGTCGTCTCTGGCAGCGCGGATTTCACGACCTACATGACCTCGATTGGTGGCTGGGTCGGCCTGTTCGCGCTGGTCGGCATGACGCTCGCGCTGTGGACCACGGGCGACACCAACCTCTATCTGCCGTCGGTGCAGACCGCGGCGCTGTTTCGCAAACCGAAGCGGGTCACGGTGCTGATCTGCGGCCTGCTCGGCACGGTGCTCGGTCTCGGCATCTACGAGCGCTTCCTGGACTGGATCAACCTGCTGGCCATCGTCGTGCCGCCGGTGATCGGGCCGGTGCTCGCTGACTGGTACCTCGTGCGCTCCGTGCAGCGCGACCGCTACGAGGCCGAACCTGCGTTCGCGTTGAATTTCGCGGCTGTCGCGAGTTTCGTCGGTGGCGCGGTCATCGCCGCGAACTCCGCGGCCATCGCCGCCGCCGTGCCGTGGTTGACACTCGCACCGGCGCTGCTCGGGCTGCTGGGCTCGATGGCGCTGTACGTCGTGCTGCGCCCGGTCGAACGCACCTTCAGACCTGCCTCCTGAGACCCGTATCCTGATGAATGACACGACACCCTATCCACTGCTGTTCACGCCGCTGCAGGCCGGACGCCTGCGACTGCGCAACCGCGTGATCCACGCATCGATGAGCACGCGGATGGCCGTGGGCATGAAAGCCTCGCCGCGCCTCATCGACTACTTCGCCAACCGCGCGCGCGGCGGCGCGGCGATGGTCGTCACGGAGTCGCTGAGCGTGGCCCGGCACCAGGTGCTGTCGCACAAGCTGCGCATCTGGAGCGATGAGGGCGTCGAGGAGCTCAAGCGCTTCGCCGAGGCGGTCGAGACGCACGACTGCCGGCTGATCGGGCAGATCCAGGATCCGGGGCGCGGTCGCCACGAGAAGGGTCGGACGCCGAACTCGGTCGGTGCTTCACCACTGCCGGATGACCTCTCGTGGACCGTGCCGCGCGAGCTCGAGGTGGACGAGATCCGTCGCATGATCGACGATTTCGCCGACTCCGCGGCGCGCCTCGAGCGCTGCGGTTTCAGCGGCGTCGAACTTTCGTGCGGCCACGGCCACCTGTTCCACCAGTTCATGTCGCCACGCTCGAACATCCGCGACGATGAATTCGGCGGCTCGCGCGAGAATCGCGTGCGCTTCGTCGCCGAGACCGTGCAGGCGATCCGCGCCCGCTGTGGTCCCGGCTTCGGCATCGGTCTCAAGCTGCCGGGCGACGACGGCGTGCCCGGCGGCATCGATCCGCTCGAGGCGGCAGCAATCACCCGCCTGCTCGTCGACCCCGCCACGATCGACTTCGTGGCCTACTGCTGGGGTGCGCATTCGAACACGCTCGATCTGCACATTCCGGACATGAACAGTCCGCGCGCCACGTTCGTGCCGATCACGCGGGCGCTGAAGCCGGAATGCCGCGGCGTGCCGGTGATGGCGCTTGGCCTGATCACCGACCCGGCCGAGGCGGAAGGCATCCTGGTGCGCGGCGATGCCGACTGCGTCGGCCTGGCGCGGCCGCTGGTCACGGATCCCGCCTGGCCGCTGAAGGCGCGCGCGGGACCATCAGGTCACGGTGTTCGGCGCCGGCACTGAGGCCGGCGGCAAGACCCGCCTGCACGCACTGCTGCCGGGTGGCGAGCATCTGTCGAGTATCTACGACTACCAGCAGCTGGCCGCCAAGCGCGCCGGGCTCGCGCTGGAACTCGGCGTGCACGCGACGGCCGAAGACGTGCTGTCGCTCGCGCCTGATCATGTCGTGCTCGCCACCGGCTCGCAGATGAGCTGGCCCGACTCACTGCCGCGGGCGCTGCAGGCCGATGGCGCGATCCCGTCGCTGCGCGAGCTCGTGCCGATGCTGCAGGGTCTCGAGGAGCGCCAGGGCGGCACGGCGGTCGTGTTCGACATGGACCATACCGAGGGCACCTACGGTGCTGCGGAATGGCTGCTGCGCTGGTTCGACGCGGTCGTCGTCGCGACGCCGCGCGATTCGATCGCGCACGACGTGCCGCTGGTCACGCGCCTCGGCATCCAGCGCCGTTTCAACCAGAAGCGCATCCGCGTCGTGCCGTTCGTCGAGCTGGATCCGGCTTCCGCCTGGGAGGATGGCAGCGTTGGCTTGCGCAACATCTACAACGCGGATGTCCACACGGTCGACGGCGTCGCGCTCGTGACCTACAGCACGCCGCGCGTGCCCGTGGTCGACCTCTGGAAGCCGTTGCGTCAGCGCGGTATCGAGGTCACCCGCATTGGCGACAGCCTGATTCCCCGGACCGCCCTCGCTGCCACCAGCGAGGGCCATGCACTCGGCAACGTCTTGTGAACGATGCGCTGGTGCCGCGGCGCGAGCTGGTGTTCCAGCTGCTCGAGGTGCTGCGCCTCGAGGAACTGCTGCGGCAGCCGCGCTTTGCCGAGCACGACCGCGCGACATTTGCGGCCGTCATCGATACCGCCTACGAAATCGCCGCCGAGCGATTCGCACCTTTCGCCGCGCTGGCCGATGTCGAGGAGCCACGCATCGAGAATGGCCGCGTCGTGCTGCCGCCGTGCACCGCTGCGGCTCTCGACGCGTACGGCGACGCCGGTTTCATCGCGATGCCGTTCGACCGCGACGTCGGCGGCCTGCAGATGCCGGTGCTGTTGAACCAGGCTTGCGGCGCCGTCTTCGCCTCGGCCAATGCAGCGTTCCAGTCCTATGTGACGCTGTCGCAGGGCGTCGCCAATCTGGTCGCGAGCTTCGGCAGCGAGCCGCAGAAGCGGCGCTACCTCGCGCCGCTGCTAGAGGGGCGCTGGCACGGCACGATGTGCCTGTCCGAGCCGCACGCAGGATCCTCGCTGGCCGATATCCGAACGCTCGCGGTGCAGCGCGCCGATGGGCGTTACGAGCTGCGCGGCAGCAAGATGTGGATCTCGGGCGGCGAGCACGAACTGGGCGAGAACATCGTCCACATGGTGCTCGCGCGCACGCCCGACGCGCCGCCCGGCGTCAAGGGCATCTCGCTGTTCATCGTGCCGCGCTGGCGCGTCGACAGCGATGGCGAGGCGGGCGAGTCCAACGGTGTCGCACTGGTTGGCCTGAACCACAAGATGGGCTGGCGCGGGCACGTCAACACCGCGTTGTCGTTCGGCGACCGCGAGCCCTGCATCGGCGAGCTCGTCGGCATGCCGCATCAGGGCCTCGCGTACATGTTCCAGCTGATGAACGAGGCGCGCGTCGCCGTCGGCATCAGTGCCACCGGGCTGGGCTACGCGGGCTATCGTTACTCGCTGGAATATGCGCGCAATCGCCTGCAGGGGCGGCGCGCCGGGCAACGCGATCCGGCGACGGCGCCGGTGCCCATCATCGAGCACGCCGACGTCCGGCGCATGCTGCTCGCGCAGAAGGTGCGGGTCGAAGGCGCGCTGTCGCTGAGCCTGTACTGCGCCCGGCTGGTCGACGATATCGCCACTGCAAGCAGCGAGGAGATCCGCAACCGCACACTGCTGCTGCTCGAGCTGCTGACGCCGATCGCGAAGTCCTGGCCGGCCGAGCAATGCCTCGAAGCCAACAAGCTTGCGATCCAGGTGCTGGGCGGCGCGGGCTACACCCGCGATCACCCTGTCGAGCGCCTCTACCGCGACAATCGCCTCAACATGATCCATGAGGGTGCGCACGGCATCCACGGGCTCGATCTGCTCGGGCGCAAGGTGCTGCAGCAGAAGGGGCGGGCGCTGCAGATACTGCTCGCCAAGATCGAGACCACGATCAAGCGCGCGCAGGCGGTGGGCGGCTTCGACGAGGAATGCCGCGTGCTGGCGGCGGCCGCCAGGGCGCTGACCGGCGCGACGCGGCGTCTGGCGAGCGCGTTGCATGCGGGTGATGCCGAACGTGGCCTCGCCAATGCCACGCTTTATCTGGATGCCATGGGCGACGTCGTCGTGGCGTGGCGCTGGCTCGCGCAGGCGCAGGTCGCGCGCGCTGCGCTGGTCGGGGGCAGCAGCCAGGGCGACAGCGAGCAGGCGTTCTACGACGGCAAGATCCGCGCCTGTCGCTACTTCATTCGCTACGAGTTGCCCCGGGTAGC
>JBIITU010000192.1:0-6368 GCA_044340335.1 Steroidobacteraceae bacterium | reverse complement strand
TGGCATGCAGTTGAGCGAGCGCAGCGGCGAGAGTCTTGCGGCCACCACGCCCGCGCAGATCGCACGCGCCGTCGCGCAGCAGCAGCAGGAACTCGCCGACATGCGCTCGCTGGTGCAGGAGCGGGTCGATGCGCTCGCGGCCCGCATGGGCCAGGTCAACGCGCACGTCGTGCGGCTCGACGCCCTCGGCAAGCGGCTGACGCAGATGGCCAACATCGACTCGCGCGAATTCGACTTCGATGCCGCGCCCGCTTTGGGCGGCCCGGAAGGCGAGGGACTGTCGGCCCACTTGCCCGACCTGACCGCGCTGCTCGCGGGCCTCGAGAATCGGGTCGCCCTGCGCGACTCGCAGCTGTCTGCGCTCGAGAACGTCATCCTGCAGCGCGAACTGCGTGCCCAGACCATGCCCGAGGGTCGCCCGGTCAAACAGGGCTTCGTCTCCTCGTATTTCGGCGAGCGCCAGGACCCGTTCTCGGGTCACCAGTCGTTCCATCGCGGCGTCGACTTCGCCTCGGAGGCCGGTTCCGAGGTGATCGCGGTCGCCGCGGGTGTGGTCACGTTCGTCGGCGACAAGGCCGGTTACGGCCTCACCGTCGACATCACCCATGGCGACGGCTACGTCACCCGCTACGCCCACAACCAGAGCAACCTGGTCACGCTGGGCCAGACCGTGACGCGCGGCGAGGCGGTGGCCTTGATGGGTTCCACCGGCCGCTCTACCGGCCCGCACGTGCACTTCGAGGTGCTGCGCGGCGGCGCCAACGTCGACCCGCTGAGCTTCATCGGCCGCTGAGCCGGGCCGCTGCCGGGCCGCTGCGCCCGGCCGCAGCCGGGGCTGGCCGGTCACCCGGCGCGCGTCCTCGTCGGGAACCTCATTCGCGGCCCGGCACTCTATTCCGTACAATAGCCACCCTTTGCGGCAGGGCTTCTGCAAGGCCTTGCCGTCACTCGCATTTTTCGAGGAATTGAGCTTGCTCAACTATCTGACGCGCATCTTCGGCAGTCGCAATGACCGCGTGGTCAAGGACCTGGCGCGTATCGTGCGCGAAGCGGCTCGCCAGGAGGCCGCGCTGCAGGCGCTGTCGGACGAGCAGCTGCGCGCCAAGACCGACGAATTCCGCCAGCGGCTCGCCACCGGCACGGTGCTCGATGCGCTGCTGCCCGAGGCCTTCGCGGTCGTGCGCGAGGCGGCGCGTCGCACGCTCGGGCTGCGCCACTTCGATGTGCAGCTGATCGGCGGCGCGGTGCTGCACCAGGGCAAGATCGCCGAGATGCGCACCGGCGAGGGCAAGACGCTGGTTGCGACGCTGCCGGCGTACCTGAATGCGCTGGCCGGCCAGGGCGTGCATGTCGTCACGGTCAACGAATACCTCGCGCAGCGCGATTCCGACTGGATGGGGCCGGTGTTCCGCTTCCTGGGCCTCACGGTCGGCGTGATCCGCAACTCGCAGGCCTCGGAAGAGAAGCGCGCCGCCTACGCCTGCGACATCACCTACGGCACGAACAACGAGTTCGGCTTCGACTACCTGCGCGACAACCTCGCGTTCAGGCTCGAGGACCGGGTGCAGCGCCCGCTCGCCTACGCGATCATCGACGAGGTCGACTCGATCCTGATCGACGAAGCACGCACGCCGCTCATCATCTCGGGACCGGCGGAGGAGAGCACGGAGCTCTACCTGTCGATCAACAAGCTGATCCCGCGCCTGACGCGCCAGCAAGCCGAGGGCGACGACGGTGATTACATCATCGAGGAAAAGCAGCGCCAGGCGCACCTGACGGAAGGCGGCCACGAGCGCGTCGAGCAGTTGATGACGGAAGCGGGGCTGCTGCGCGAGGGCGACAGCCTGTACGACGCGGCCAACATCCGCCTGATGCATCACCTGAATGCCGCGCTGCGCGCGCACGCGCTGTATCGCCGCGACGTCGAGTACATCGTCAAGAACAATGAAGTGATCATCGTCGACGAGTTCACCGGCCGCACGATGCCCGGCCGCCGCTGGTCCGATGGCCTGCACCAGGCCGTCGAAGCCAAGGAAGGCGTGCGCGTCCGCGAGGAGAACCAGACGGTCGCGTCGATCACCTTCCAGAACTACTTCCGCCTCTACAAGAAGCTGTCGGGCATGACCGGCACGGCCGATACGGAAGCGCCGGAGTTCATGCAGATCTACGGCCTGGAAGTCGTCGTGATCCCGACGCACCGGCCGATGGTTCGCAAGGACATGCCGGACCTCGTGCACCTGACCCAGAAGGACAAGCACGACGCGATCATCGAGGACATCCGGGACTGCCAGTCGCGGCAGCAGCCGGTGCTGGTCGGCACGACCTCGATCGAAACCTCCGAGTACCTGTCGAACCTGCTGCAGCAGGCGAACGTGCCGCACCAGGTGCTGAACGCCAAGCAGCACGAGCGCGAGGCGCTGGTCGTCGCGCAGGCTGGCCGGCCGGGTGCCGTGACGATCGCCACCAACATGGCTGGCCGCGGCACCGACATCGTGCTGGGCGGCAGCCTCGAAGCCGAACTGCATGCGCTCGAGCCCGAGGCCGGCTCGACCGAGGTCAGCGCCGCGCAGCGCGACGCGGTGCGCGCCGACTGGCAGCAGCGCCACGACCAGGTGCTGGCCGCCGGCGGCCTGCACATCATCGGCACCGAGCGCCACGAGTCGCGCCGCATCGACAACCAGCTGCGCGGCCGCTCCGGCCGCCAGGGCGATCCGGGTTCGTCGCGCTTCTATCTGTCGATGGAAGACAACCTGATGCGGATCTTCGGCGATCCGAACTTCACCAAGAAGCTGCTGTCGATGGCCGGCATGAAGGAAGGCGAGGTCATCGAGAGCCGCATGCTGTCGGGCCGCATCGAGAAAGCGCAGCGCAAGGTCGAGGCGCACAACTTCGACATCCGCAAGCAGCTGCTGCTGTTCGACGACGTCGCGAACGACCAGCGCAAGGTCATCTACCAGCAGCGCACCGAGATGATGGGCGCGACCGATCTGTCGGCCGCGATCGCCGGGATTCGGGCCGACGCGCTCGGCACCGTGCTCGATCAGTATCTGGCGAAGAACGTCGCGCACGACGACTGGGACCTCGACGGCCTCGCCGAAGTGGTCGCCAAGGATTTCAGCACCCGGATCGAACCGCGTGCCTGGGTCAAAGCCGAGCCGGAACTCGACGAGCAGTCGCTGCGCCAGCGCATCCTCGACGCGGTCGATGCCGCCTACAACGACAAGTACCAGCGCTTCGGCGTCGACCTGATGAAGCACGTCGAGAAGGACGTCATGCTGAAGACGCTCGACCAGCACTGGCGCGAACACCTGGCCGGCATGGATTACCTGCGGCAGGGCATCCACCTGCGCGGCTATGCGCAGAAGGATTACCGCTTCGAGTACAAGCGCGAAGCCTACGAGCTGTTCAGCGCGATGCTCGATCGCGTCAAGTACGACACGGCGTCCATCCTGACGCGCGTCACGGTGCGCGACGAGGCGGAGCTCGCGCGCGAGGAAGAGCAGCGCCAGCGCCGCCTGATGCAGGCGCTGCAGGCGCAGCACGCCGAAGCGCAGTCGCTGCTGGCCGGCAGCGGCGAACCGGCGGCTGCGGCGCCGCCGTCGCCTGCGGGCGCGCCGCGTGCGGCTGCAGCGGGTGCGGCGGGTGCCGGCGCGCTGCCGGGTCTCGCCGGCGACGGCGAAGGCGCGGCGCCGTTCATCCGTGGCGTCGCGAAGGTCGGGCGCAACGAGCCCTGCCCCTGCGGTTCGGGCAAGAAGTACAAGCACTGCCACGGGCAGTTGCAGCAGGCGTGAGTGCGGCGGTACCCGCCGGCCTTCCGCGGCTGCGGGTCGTGGCCGGCGCGCTGCGCAACGCGCGCGGCGACGTGCTGATCGCCGACCGGCCGGCCGGCCGGCATCTGGCCGGTCGCTGGGAGTTCCCGGGCGGCAAGGTCGGCCCCGGCGAGACAGACCAGCGCGCGCTGGCGCGCGAGCTGCACGAGGAACTCGGCGTCACGGTGCAGGACTGCGTCTGGGTCATGACGCTGTGCCACGACTACCCTGAGCGCAGCGTCGAGCTGGTGCTGTTCGAGGTCGCGCACTTCGAGGGCGAGCCGCAGCCGCGCGACGGCCAGCGACTCAAGTGGGTCGCGCTGGCCGCCCTGGCCGACGAGGACATCCTCGAAGCGGACCGGCCGTTCATCGCTGCTTTGCAGCGGCGCGCGACCGGTTCAGCATAGGGCGCAGGAGAACCGTGATGGCAGCACAACCGAACTTGCGATCCAGCGCCGCGTTCAGCGGCGAAGTGGTGGATGTCGTCAATCCGCGCACCGGCGCGGTCGACTACCGCTTCACGGCGCCGAGTCGCGCCGAGCTGACGACGGAGGTCAAGCGCTTGCGCGCGGCGCAACCGGCCTGGCGTGATGCGCCGCTCGCGCACCGCGTAGACGTGCTGCGCCGCTGGCGCGATGCGCTGGTCGCCGCCGAGGGCGAGATCCTCGCTGCGCTCGCCACCGACACGGGTCGCCACCTGATCGCGCGCAGCGAATACCAGTCGGTGCCGGGAACCATCGAGCGCTGGTGCCGCACGGTCACGGAGCTCGGCGTCGAGCGCGCGGATGCGCCGCTGGTGCCGACGACGTCGAACGCCGCGATCTCGTACCGCGCGCAGTACGTGCCCTACGGCCTCGTGGGCGTCATCAGCCCGTGGAATTTCCCGTTCACGCTGGCGTTCATCGACGCCATCCCGGCGCTGCTCGCCGGTTGCGCCGTGCTGGTCAAGCCCAGCGAGGTCACGCCGCGCTTCGCCGAACCGGTGCGCCGCACGATCGAATCGATTCCCGAACTCGCCGCCGTGTTCGCCGTGCACCCCGGTGCGCGTGAAGTCGGCCAGGCGCTGGTCGAACTCGCCGACGTCATCTGCTTTACCGGCAGCGTCCGTACCGGCCGCATGGTCGCCGAGAATGCCGCGCGGAATTTCATCCCGGCCTTCCTCGAGCTCGGCGGCAACGATCCGATGATCGTCACCGCGAGCGCCGATCTCGACGTCGCCACCGATGTCGCGCTGCGCGCGACCTGTCTCGCGACCGGGCAGGCCTGCCAGTCGATCGAGCGCGTGTACGTCGATCGGCGCAGCCACGATGCCTTCGTCGCGCGGCTGGTCGACAAGGCCGGCCGGGTCGAGCCGAACTGGCCGGACATGCATGCCGGCACGATCGGCCCGTTCATTTTCGGCAAGCAGGCGGAGATCGTCGCCGCGCAGATCGCCGATGCGGTGGCGAAGGGCGCGCGGGTGCTGTGCGGCGGCCACATCGAGGACCACGGCGGCAAGTGGCTGCGGCCGACGGTTGTCGTCGATGTCGATCACTCGATGCAGCTGATGACCGAAGAGACCTTCGGGCCGGTCATCCCGGTGATGCCGTTCGACACGATCGAGCAGGCGATCGAGCTGGCCAATGAAGGCGTGTATGGCCTGTCGGCGGCCGTCATTGCAGGTTCGCTGGACGAAGCCGAGGCGATCGGCCGGCGCATCGACGCCGGTGGCATCTCGCTGAACGATGGTTCGCTGACGGCCTTCGTGCACGAGGCCGAGAAGCACTCGTTCAAGCTCTCCGGCATGGGAGGCTCGCGCATGGGGCCGGCCGGTTACCTGCGCTTCTTCCGCAAGAAGGCGCTGATCCACCAGGGCGGCGCGCCGATGACGATCGACATGATCGCCGAGTCCCACGCCCGGCCGCGCTGACGCGCGGCACTCTTTCTCCTCACACTACGGAACCGACATGGCCCAGGAACAAGGTCTGCCCGAGATCAAGCTCGATCCCGCCGAACTGTATCGCGAAGAGGTCTTCACCGATCGCCGCGCCGGCACGCTGCGCCGCCTTACCCCGGTCACCATCACGGGCGCGGACGATCCGTCGCGCCCGATGCTGTGGTCGGGCCAGACGCAGCTGCTGACACCGGCGGGCGTGCTGCCGCTGATGTTCGAGCTCGAGGCGGCGTCACTCGCCGAGGCCATCGAGAAGTTCCCGGATGCGGTCAAGGTCGCGCTCGAGCAGGCGATCGAGGAAGCGCGCGAGATGCGGCGCGAAGCCGCGTCGCGGATCGTCGTGCCCGAGGTCGGCGGCCCGATGGGCGGTGGCCCGATCGGCGGCGGCAAGATCAAGCTGCCCTGAACCGCGTGCGCGCTAGGTCCTTGCCGGCCCGTGGCGGCCGTGTGCCGCCACGATCAGCGCGAACGCGGGCAGCAGCAGCAGCGCGCCCGCCACGAACGGCGACGCCATGCCGGCCTGCGTGAACAGCACGCCGGCGGCCAGCGGCGTCAGCGTGCGTCCCAGGTTGCCGGCAGCCTGGAACACGCCGAGCACGGCCCCGCGCTCGTGCTCGGCGGCGGCG
>JBIITU010000415.1:0-3101 GCA_044340335.1 Steroidobacteraceae bacterium | reverse complement strand
ATCATCGCGGTGTTGACGTAGCGGGCGCGTCGCCGCTGCAACACCCGCAGTTCGTGCTCCGGTTCGCCGAGCCGGTTGATCCAGCCGATGCCACGCAGGTCGAACTCGCGCCGGTCCGCCTCCGGCAGCTCGCGCAGCGCGGCATAGAAGCCGCGCGGACCGAGCAGGAATCCCGCCTGCACGACAACGCCATGGCGCAGTTCCCGGCCGATGCAGCGCTGCGCCAGCTCGAACACCGCGTCGCGATTGGCCAGGTCCGCATCGATCCAGTCGCCCTCCGGCGCGCGGATCCGGCCGCGGTCGAACGCGCAGTCGGCACGGAACACTCCATAGTGGCGCAGCTCTTCGAACTGCGCGGCCGTCAGCTTCGGACCGACGCCGACGTGCAGCAGGTCGTCGAGGATGCGCGCATCGAAGCGGTCGGCCTGCGCGGCGCCCGGCACGCCATCCACTGGCGCGCCGATGTGGCCGGTCGCGATCAGGCGCGACAGTGGCAGCGAATCATAGACCCGCCGGCGCAGCACGCCGGCGCGCCACAGGTCCAGCATCTGGTCGACGAACATCTCGGTCGCGGCGAACAGCCCTTCGCGCAACGGTTCGCGGCCGCCGATCGCGTCGATCAGCGGTGCGGCGCGCTCCGTGTCGACGTCGCGCAGCGCCTGCCGCCACGCGGCGTTCTGCTGCTGGCGCAACAGCAACGCATAGCAGATCGCATCGCCCAGCTCGCCGATGCCGACCTGCAGCGTGCCGCCGTCGGCGATCAGTGCGCTGACGTGCAGGCCGATGGCGTGATCGACGCTGCCGAGCGCAGGATTCGGCGGGCAGAACAGTCGCTGCTCATAGCGCTTGTCTTCGAGCACGAAGTCGAAGGTGTCGGCGGGCACGACTGCGTGGCCCAGCATGAACGGCATCTCGGCGTGCGGCTGCGCGATGCAGACGATGGCCTGGCCGGCGCGGCGTGCCGCCTGCACGCCGGGCAGCAGATCGACCGTGACGTCCGGGTTCGAACCCAGCGAGAACTGCAGCTCGCCTCCGACCCGGCGCTGCGCGACCAGCTGCGCGATCACGTTGACGCCGCGCCGCTCGATCTCGCGCGCGACGTCGGTGTAGTTCGCGCACAGGAACTGCTGCTGCCGCGCCGGTGAGCCGAGCGCGCTGCCGGGCTCGACGAAGAACTCGATGACCCGTGCGTTCGGCGGCAGGGTGCCGGCGCGCAGCGCGCGCAGGTACTGGGGCTCGTCGTAGTCGCCGAACACGCGATCCACGAGTGGGCCGAGGAAGCGCCGTTCGAGTTCGCTGCGTGCCGCCGGGCGCGCCAGCGTCAGCGCGGTGATGATGGTCAGGTCGAGGTCGGGTTCGCGCAGCGCCCGCCGCCAGAACTCGTTGGCGATCGCGACCGGCTTGCCGATGCCGAGCGGCAGGGCGAGCACGATGCGACGCCCGACGCGGCGAATCGCAGCGTCGACGCACTCCGTAACATCATTGAAGCTCTCGCTCATTGGCTAGACTGTAGCGGAACAGCTGGCGCAGGGGAGCCGCATGGACGATCAGACCGTCACGATCGCGACGATGGCGTTGTACATGGGCATCTGCCTGTGGCTGGGCATCGTCGCGTGGCGCCGCACCCGCGATCTGGGCGACTACATCCTCGGCGGCCGCAGTCTCGGCAGCTGGGTCACGGCGCTCAGCGCGCAGGCCACGGACATGAGCGGCTGGTTGCTGATGGGTCTGCCGGGTCTTGCCTATGCTTCCGGTTTCGATTCGGTTTGGCTGCTCGGCGGTCTGGCGGTCGGCACCTGGCTGAACTGGCGCTTCGTCGCCGCGCCGCTGCGTGCAGCGACCGAACGCCTGGGCGACGCGCTGACGCTGCCGGATTACTTCGAACGCCGCTTCGACGACCGCACGCGGCTGCTGCGCACGCTGTCGGCGCTGTTCATCCTGGTGTTCTTTGTCTTCTACACGAGCTCCGGGTTCGTCGCCGCCGGGCGCCTGTTCGAAACACTGTTCGGCTTGCCGTACATCGAGGCGATGCTTTGGGGCACCGCTGCGATGCTGGCCTACACTTTTCTCGGCGGCTTTCTTGCCGTCAGCTGGTCCGACGTGCTGCAGGGCTCGCTGATGTTCTTCGCGCTGGTGCTGGTCGCAGCGCTCGGCGTCGTGCTGGTGGGCGGCGCCGGCGCGCTGTTCGAGCGCATCGAGGCCGTCGATGCGACGCTGCTCGATCCGTTCATCGCCGACGGCGGCGCGACCCTCGGCCTGGTCGGCATCGCGTCGCTGGTCGGCTGGGGGCTGGGCTACGCTGGTCAGCCGCACATCCTGGCGCGCTTCATGGCGGCGAAGTCGGTCGAGCACATCAAGGTCGCGCGCCGCGTCGCGATGGCGTGGGTGCTGATCGTCATGGCGGCTGCGGTCATCGTGGGCCTGGCGGGCCGGCTGCTGCTCGAGCCTGGCCTGACCGGCGCGGACACCGAAAAGGTGTTCATCGTGCTGTCGACGACCTTCCTGCCTCCGGTGCTCGCCGGCATCTGCCTCGCCGGTGTCATGGCAGCCATCATGAGCACGGCGGCTGCGCAGTTGCTGGTCGCGTCGTCAGCGTTCTCGCAGGATCTGTATCGCGGCCTGCTGCGGCCTGCCGCGGGGCGAGTCGAGTTGCTGTGGGTCGGTCGCTGCGCCGTGCTCGGCATCGCAGTGCTGGCGTTCGGCATCGCACTCGATCCGACCAGCAAGGTGCTGGATCTCGTCGCCTGGGCATGGGCGGGCTTCGGCGCTGCCTTCGGGCCCGCGATCATCCTGTCGCTGTACTGGCCGCGCATGACGCGCGGCGGCGCGCTGGCCGGCATCGTCGTCGGCGGGCTCACGGTGATCCTCTGGAAGCAGG
Organism: Steroidobacteraceae bacterium; assembly: GCA_044340335.1. GTDB lineage: Bacteria > Pseudomonadota > Gammaproteobacteria > Steroidobacterales > Steroidobacteraceae > UBA964. Next base: position 223 of record JBIITU010000415.1, on the reverse strand, counting down.
GGCAGGGCGCGCTGTTCGAACTCTACGAGCTCGTGCCGGGGTTCCTGTTGTCGGCGCTGGCGATCGTGCTGGTCAGCAGCCTGCAGCCGGCGCGCCAGCTTGCTCCGGTTCACTCCAGCCAGTCGTAGCGCCAGCGTTCGCCATCGCTGCGGATTCGGCCGGCCGTCGGTGCCGGGAAATGCGCGGGTACGATCAGCGTGTCCGTGTCGGCGTGGCGCATGAC
>JBIITU010000017.1:0-19926 GCA_044340335.1 Steroidobacteraceae bacterium | reverse complement strand
TTCCGGATAGCGAACCTGCAGCGGATGATGCAGCACGTCGCCCGACAGCACGGCCTGCGCCGCGCCATCACGCAAGCGGATCACGACATTGCCAGGCGTGTGGCCGTGCGCAGCTTCCAGGCAGACCTGGTCGTCGAGTGCGTGGTCGGCTTCGACGATCAAGGCCTGTCCGGACTCGACGACCGGCAGCACGCTGTCGGTGTAGGCGCGCTCGACCGCGGCACCATCGCGCTCCCACAGCGCCCGGCGATGCTCGTACTCGCGCCGCGCGAACACGTAGCGCGCGCGCGGGAAGGTCGGCACCCAGCGCCCGTCGGCGAGGCGGGTGTTCCAGCCGATGTGGTCGGGATGCATGTGCGTGCACATGACGAAGTCGACCTGCTCGGGCGCGACGCCGGCGGCGGCCAGGCGATCGAGCCACGGCGTATCCATGCCATGGAAGGGCTCGTAGCCGCCGCGATCTTTGTGGTTGCCGACGCAGGTGTCGACGAGGATGGTGTGATGCGCAGTGCGCACCAGGTAGCTCTGGAAGGTCAGGAAACCGATCCAGTCGCCGCTGCGGCCGCGATGCGCGAAGCGCGGCTCGAGCCAGTGGCTCTCCGCGTCGATCAGTGCGCCGCTCGAGGCGGGTAACATCTCTTCCAGCCGGATCGGCACGCGGGGCAGTTCGAGCACGCCCTCGATGACGATGCCGCCAACGGACAGCGGTGCAAGTGTATCGGCGTCACGGTGCTGCATCGGGCTAGGCTAGCATCGAGACACGCCGGACGGGGAATCGCCAGGGGAGTGCCAGATTTGAATTCCGCGCCTGAACGCCGCTTCGGTCCGGTGCAGCTTGCGCCCGGCTACACCCCGATGAATGCCGCGACCTATGTGTTCGCGGCCTTCATCACGATCGGCATGTTCGCTTTCATCAGTTTCATCCAGCCTTACCTGCTGAACGCCAATCTGCAGATCCCGGCGGACAGCCAGGGACGCGCGCTGGGTCTGCTCGGGTTCAGCAACGAGATCGTCGCGCTGCTGCTGGTGGCGCCGTTCGGCGCGCTCGCCGACAAGATCGGCCGCCGGCCGGTCTATGCGCTCGGCTTCGTCTGGCTCGCGGCCGGCTTCTTCCTGTATCCGCTCGCGCGCACCTTTCCGCAGCTGCTCGCCTGCGCGCTGTTCTTTTCGGTCGGCGTCGCGGCGGTCGGCACGATGCTGGCCACGGTGCTCGCCGATACGCCCAAGGAAGAGTCGCGCGGACTGCTGGTCGGCATCACGGGCTTCTTTCAGGGCCTCGGCGCAATGCTCGCGGTGCTGGTGCTCGGCAGCGTGCCGCAGCGCCTCGCCGCCGGCGGCATGGACGCGACGACGGCCGGACGCATCACGCTGGGCATCGCGGCTGGCCTGTGCCTGCTGACGGCGCTGGTCTGCTGGCTCGGCCTGAAGCGCGGCACGCCGAGTCAGGTCGGCGAACGCGAGCCGCTGCTGGTGCTGCTCGGCACCGGCATCGCGGCGGCGAAACGCAACCCGCGCATCTGGTTCGCCTGCCTGCTGCAGTTCGTCTCTTTCGCCGACCGCGTCGTGATCGGCACGTTCTTCTCGGCGCGACTGCAGCAGACCGCGATCGCGCAGGGCGTCAGTGCAGCCGATGCCGTGTCGCTCGCGCGCACGCCGTTCGTCGTCGCGAGCGCCTCGGCGCTGCTGTTCGCCGTTGTCTTCGGGCTGCTGCTCGACAAGATGAACCGCGTGACTGCCGGCGTAGTCGCGATGGCGATCGCCGGCGTCGGCTACTTCGCCGGTGGACTCGTCGGTGATCCGACCAGCGGTGCGATCATTCCGGTCGCGATCCTGCTCGGCGTGGGTCAGATCGCGGCGATCATCGCGAGCCAGACCGTGCTCGGCCAGGAAGCGCCGGCCGAGGTGCGTGGCGCGGTGTTCGGTCTCGCCGGCATCTGCGCCTCGCTCGGCATCCTGTTCACGACGTCGATCGGCGGCTGGCTCTATGACGCGGCCGGCAAGGGCGGGCCGTTCTTCCTGATCTCGGCCGTGAATCTCGCCATCATGGTGTTCGGCATCTGGCTGCTGCGCTCGCGGCGCGCGCAACGCTGATTGCGGCTGCGGCGCAGCGGCGCAACGCTTCAGTCTGGGGCGGTCGTCAGCAGCAGTGCCGTGCCCTCTGGCGCGTGCAGCAGGGCATTGCGCGTCGGGTCGAGGCCGCGCGGCAGTTCGTCGCTGCGCGCGATTCCGGCTTCTGCCAGTGCGGCCAGGCGGGCCGGCATGTCAGCCGCGGAGAAGACCAGCATGGGCTGATCCAGCGTGCGCGGCCGGTGCAGCGCGAGCGACAAGCCGTTGCCCGCGATCGGCCGGTGCAGCCACGGCGTTTCCTCGACGTCGAGCGCGACGTAACCCAGTTGCTCCCAGAAGGCGGCGACGCCGTCGAAGTCGGTGCAGGGCAGGCTGAAGTCGCTGAAGTGACCGCACAAGGTGGTGCTGGCAGGGTCGCGCTCTGTCGGGAAGTACGTGCGCGCCTCGAGGATCGTGATCATCTGGCCGGCGGGATCGCGGAAGCCGATCTCGTTGAAGCAGTCATCGCCAGTCTTGGCGAATGCGAGCGTGATGCCGAGCGCCGTGAACTCGCTGGCATGGCGCGCGATGTCGGCGCGCACGCAGGTCACGGACGGCGACGGGAACCGGTACTGGTGCAGTCCCAGGAAGATGCGGCCGTCGGTCAGCACGCCGTAGGGATGCGGCCAGGTGTCCCCGGTGCGGCACTGGGAAAAGCCCAGGCGTTCGTAGAACTCGACCGACGCGCGGATGTCCGCCGTCGTGATGCTGATCTCGTGGAATTGCCCGAGCATCGCCGGTCGGCGCGCAGGTGTTCAGTCGTCGCTGCCGGAACGGCCGCCGGGCGCCACTGCCGGATTCGTCATCCAGCTCACGGGAGCCGGCGTCCAGCCGGCGACGTGCTGCGACACCAGGTCGGCGAGCGCCGTGGCGTGATCGCGCCGCGAATTCAGTGCCGGCACGTACTCGAATCGAGTGCCGCCGGCTTCGAGAAAGCGCTCGCGATTCTCGATCGCGATTTCCTCGAGTGTTTCCAGGCAGTCGACCGAAAAACCGGGACACACCACCGTGACGTCGCGCACGCCCCGTGTCGGCAGGGCCTCGAGCACTTCATCGGTATAGGGCTTGAGCCACAGGCCAGGGCCATACTTCGACTGGAAAGAGACGGTCCACGACCCCTCGGGCATGTTCAGCTCTTCCGCGAGCAGCCGCGCCGTCTTGTGGCACTTGCAGAAGTAAGGATCACCCTTGCGGAAGTACTTCTCCGGAATGCCGTGGAAGGACAGCAGCAGATGCTCGGTCTGGCCGTGCACCTGCCAGTGCTCGCGCACGCTGGCCGCGAGCGCGCCGATGTAGCCCGGCGCCTCGTGGTACTCATTGATGAAGCGCAGTTCCGGCACCCAGCGCCAACGGCGCAGCTCGGCTGCGACCTGATCGAACACCGGTGCCGTCGCGGCACCCGAGTACTGCGGAAACAGCGGCAGTACCAACATGCGTGTCGCGCCGGCAGCTCGCAGGCGGCTCAGGGCCTGCGGCACGGACGGATTCGCGTACAGCATCCCGATCTCGACCGCGATGGGCGCGATCACCCGCTTCGACAGTTCGGCTGCCAGTTGCAGGCGCAGTTGCGACATGTGCAGCAGCAGCGGCGAGCCGTCGGCGGTCCAGATGCTGCGGTACTTGCGCGCGCTGCGGAACGGCCGCGTGCGCAGGATGATGCCGTGCAGCAGCGGCAACCACAGCAGCCGCGGCAGTTCGACGACGCGCGGGTCACCCAGCAGCCGGCCGAGAAAACGCCGCACGTCGCGGATGCTCGGTGAATTCGGTGTGCCCGAATTGACGAGCAGCACGCCGAGGCGCTCGGTGGACTCGTGGTGGAAGTCAGGGGTGCCCAGATAGCGCATGCGGCGACGATACCGGAGGCCGCCCCGAGTCGCTACCGTCGGTAATCCGAAACAGCGACCCTGGCCTCAGGCCTGGGCTCTGCCTGCGTGGCCGACGATGCGCAGCGAACCCAGCGACAGGACCGACAGCGCGGCGCAGAACGCGAGCACCGGCACTGGCGTGTCGGTCGGCGCGAACGCCATCGCCTGCACCGACAGCGCTGTCACCGCCTGCTGCGAGAATCCGAGCAGGCTCGAAGCGACGCCCGCATTCGCCGGCGACAGCTGCACGGCCGTGGCCATCACATGCGGCAGCGCCAGCCCCTGGCCGATCGCGAGCGGCAGCATCGGCAGGAACCAGAACACCGGGTGCGTGAAACCGAGCAGCACGCAGGCGAGTGCGACGACCGCCGATCCGGCCTGCAAGCGCGAGCCGAGCTGCGCGAGGCGCGGCATGTTCAGGGCATTGCCACGCCGCGACACATACAGGTTGCCGGCGAAGTAGCCGGCCGAGATCAGCAGGCACCACAGCCCGAACTCGGTCGCCGGCCGGTCGAACATCTCGGCCATCACATACGGCGCGATCGAGATGAACACCAAATAGACCGCGTAGATGACGCTCGAATCGAGCGCGCAGGCGAAGAACAGGCGGTTGCGCAACACGGTCGCCGAGGCCTTCGCGATGCCGGCAAACGTGCGGGCGCTCTCGGACGGCACGCGCGTTTCGGGCAGCGCGCGCCATGCGGCAACGAGCGTGATGCAGCCGGCCGCGAGCAGGATCAGGAACACCGATTGCCAGCCGAAATACTCGGCGCCGATGCCGCCGAGGTAGGGCGAGATCGTCGTGCCCATCATCATGAACAGGGTCTGGTTCGCGAGCGCGCGCGCCAGCCGCCAGTCGCGATAGGTGTCGCCGATCACGGCGCGCGCGACGACCAGCGCCATCGAAGAACCGAGCGCCTGGGTCACGCGGCCGAAGACGAGCGCAGACATTGTCGGCGCGACGGCGCACAGCAAGGTGCCAACCAGGAACAGCAGCAGTCCGCCGAGCATGGCGGGCCGACGACCATAGCGGTCGGACAGCGGGCCGCCCACCAGGATGCCGCCCGCAAACGCAATCAACGAGGCGCTGATGACGGTTTGCGTAGCGGCGGTCGAGACGGCGAAATCCGCGCGGATGTCCGGCAGCGCGGGCAGTACCAGCAAGGTCGAGACCGGCCCGAGGGCACTGCAGCTGGCGAGCAGCAGCAGCAGGCCGCGGTCGCTGCGCGGCGCCGCAGCGTCGCTGGCCCCGGGCTCGTTCACGCCGACAGGCCGCCGACGCAGACGTACTTGATTTCGGTGTAGTCCAGCAGGCCCTGGCGACCGCCTTCGCGGCCGATGCCGGATTCCTTCATGCCGCCGAACGGCGCGACTTCGGTGGAGATCAGGCCGGTGTTGACGCCGACCAGGCCGTAGTCGAGCGCTTCCTGCACGCGCCAGGAGCGCGCGAGATCGCGCGTGAAGAAATACGCCGCGAGGCCGAACTCGGTGTCGTTGGCCATGCGGATCGCGTCGGCTTCATGCTCGAAGCGGAACAGCGGCGCGACTGGGCCGAAGGTTTCCTCGCGCGCGACGCGCATCGCGGGCGTCACGCCGGTGATGATCGTCGGTTCGAAGAAGTTGCCGCCGAGTGCATGCCGCTTGCCGCCGAGTACGACCTTGGCGCCCTTGGCCACGGCATCGGCGATGTGCGACTCGACCTTCGCGACCGCGCGCGCATCGATCAGCGGGCCCTGCTCGGTCGCGCCCTTCAGGCCATCGCCGACGCGCAGCTTCGCCACCGCTGCAGCGAGCCGGGTCGCGAACTCGTCGTAGACGCCCGCCTGCACGTAGATGCGATTCGCGCAGACGCAGGTCTGGCCGGTGTTGCGGTACTTGCTGGCGATCGCGCCCTGCACGGCCGCGTCGAGGTCGGCGTCGTCGAACACGATGAACGGCGCGTTGCCACCGAGCTCCAGCGACAGCTTCTTTAGCGTGCCCGCGCACTGCGCCATCAGCGTCTTGCCGACCGCGGTCGAGCCCGTGAAGCTGAGCTTGCGCACGATCGGGTTCGACGTCAGTTCGCCGCCAATCGCCGTGGCGTCGCCGGTGACGATGCTGAGCACGCCCGCCGGCAGGCCGGCCCGCAGGCCGAGTTCGGCCAGCGCCAGCGCCGAGAATGGCGTCTGCGGTGCGGGCTTGACGATCATCGTGCAGCCGGCCGCGAGCGCTGCGCCCGCCTTGCGCGTGATCATCGCCGCCGGGAAGTTCCACGGCGTGATCGCTGCCGTCACGCCGATCGGCTGGCGCAGCGCCATGATCCGCCGGTCGGTGGCGAAGGTGGGAATCACTTCGCCATAGACGCGCCGCGCTTCCTCCGCAAACCACTCGAAGAACGCCGCCGCATACACGACTTCGCCGCGCGCTTCCGCGAGCGGCTTGCCCTGCTCGGCGGTCATCAGCGTGGCGAGATCATCGGCGTTGGCGTGCATCAGCTCCGCCCAGCGCCGCAGGATCTGCGCGCGTTCCTTCGGCAGCTTCGCGCGCCACGCGGGCAGCGCCGCCGCGGCGGCCTCGATCGCGCGCCGGGTTTCGGCGCCGCCCATCACGGGCACGCTGCCGACACGCTCGCCGCTCGCCGGATTCAGGATGTCGACGCGCGCGCCCGAGTCCGCATCGCACCAGCTGCCGCCGATGTGAGCCTGCTGCTTCAGCAGCGCACTGTCCTTGATCTGCATGATGCTCAGCCCAGGTGTTCGGTGAAGAAATCGAGCGTGCGCTGCAGCGCGAGCTCGGCGCTGGGCTGGTCGTAGTCGGCGCGTTCGTTGCAGTTGAAGCCGTGCCCGGCCGGATACAGGTGGAAGATGCCGTTGGGGTGCGCCGCGCGGACCTTGTCGACGTCGGCCAGCGGAATGTGGCCGTCCTGTTCGCCGTAATGGAACATGATGGGCTTGGTCGGCGAGCCGGTGCCGAGGTTCTGCGTGATCGGGCCGCCGTAGTACGACACCGCGCAGGCCACCGGCAGCTCGCAGGCGGCGAGCCACGCGAGGTAGCCGCCCCAGCAGTAGCCCACCGCGCCGACTTTGCCGGCATGGCGCACGGTGGCCAGCGCCGCCGCCAGATCAGCCACTGCGTGCTCGCGCTTGCTTTGCAGCATGTAGCCGATGCCTTCCTGCATGCCCGCCGGCGTGTAGTCGAGCTCGATGCCGCGACGGATGCGATCGAACATCGCCGGCGCGATCGCGACGTAGCCGCGCGCCGCGTAGTCGTCCGCGACGGCGCGGATGTGGCGGTTCACGCCGAAGATCTCCTGCGCGATGATCACGGCACCGCGCGGGCGCCCCGGCGGCGCGGCCAGCCAGGCCTGGAACTCGTGGCCATCGCGGGCCATCAGTGTCGTGAATTCGCCCATATCGGACTCCGTGCGCGGTGGCAAAGGGCGCAGAGAATACCGCGTCCTGCCGCATGCGAGCCACGCCGGATCGGCGCGGCGTCCGCAACAGCCCCCGGGCGCAGGAAGTGCCGCGGGCGGGCGGAGAATCCGTCGATTCTGCCGCCGCCGCCTCGCTCAGGCGGGCGTGACGACCTGGTCGATGGCACCGAACAGGCTGGCACCTTCCGCATCGAACATTTCGATGCGCACGCGGTCGCCGAACTGCAGGAACGGCGTGCGCGGCGCGCCATGCTCGATCTGCTCGAGCGTGCGCACCTCGGCCAGGCAGCTGGAGCCGCGGCTGCGGTCGTAATTCGACACCGTGCCGGAGCCGACGACGGTGCCGGCGCCGGCGCGCCGCGTCTTCGTGATGTGCGCGATCAGGTCGGCGAAGCTGAAGGTCATGTCGGTGCCCGCATCAGGCTGGCCGAACAGCGCGCCGTTGATGTGGCTGACCAGCGGCCGGTGCACGCGCGCGTCGCGCCAGGCAGGGCCGAGTTCATCGGGCGTGATCGCCACTGGCGAGAAACCGGTAGCCGGCTTCGACTGATAGAACCCGAAGCCCTTGGCGAGTTCGGCCGGGATCAGGTTGCGCAACGACCAGTCGTTGACCAGCACCAGCAGCTGGATATGTGCAAGTGCGTCGGCCGGCGTCGTGCCCATCGGCACGTCGTCGGTGATGACGGCGACCTCGGCCTCCAGGTCGATGCCGTGCGCTTCGCTGACGAAGCGCGCCGGCTCGCAGGGGCCCAGCAGATCGTCCGAGCCGCCCTGGTAGACGAGCGGGTCGGTCCAGAACGACGGCGGCATGTCGGCGCCGCGCGCCTTGCGCACGAGTTCGACGTGGTTGACGTAGGCGCTGCCATCGACCCAGTGATGCGCGCGCGGCAGCGGCGCGGCGCAGGCGCCCGGATCGAACGGCATCTCGGCGGCGACGCGGCCGTGCTCGAGCGCGTGCGCGACCGAGCGCAGCGCCGGCGCGGCACGAGCCCAGTCGTCGAGCGCATCCTGCAGCGTGGCCGCAACTTGTGGCACGGCGACACAGCGTTGCAGCGCGCGGTCGACGACGACCAGCCGGCCGTCGCGCCCGGCGCGCAGGCTCGCGAGCTTCACGCGCCCCTCCAGCTGTCCACGTAACCCGTCCACTCGACCGCATTCGCGCCGGCTTCGACCGCGAGCGCATCGCGCGTGTCGATCATCACGGCGATCTCATCGGTCGCGGCCTTCGGCTGCGACAGCGCGTTCTGCAGCGCCTTCGGATGCGGCCCGTGCGTGAACCCGGCCGGATGCAGCGTCGCCATGCCTGGGTGGATGTTGTCGCGGCTGAAGAAATTGCCGGCGTGATAGAACAGCAGCTCGTCGTAGTCGTCGTTGTTGTGGAAGAACGGCACCTTCAGCGCGCCGGGGTCGGTCTCGAACGGCCGCGGCACGAACGTGCAGACGACGAAGCGTTCGGCGACGAAGGTCGTGTGCGCCGACGGCGGCAGGTGGTAGCGATGGCTCATCAGCGGCCGGATGTCGCGCACGTTGATGCGCGCGACGCACAGGTCGCCGTGCCAGCCGGTCGCATCCAGCGGGTTGAACGGATAGGTGATCGTCGAGATCGCGTTGCCGCGCTTGACCTCGACCCGCCACGGCAGGTCCGGCGCCGCGGCGTCGCGCTGCTGCTGCGTGCGGAACGCGGCGTCCATCGCGGGCGTGTCGAGCATGGCCGCGTCGAAGATCGCATGCGCGCCGACGAGACCCTTGTCGGGCAGGCAGTAGCTCGAGTTCGTCGCCTCGATCAGCAGCAGCGCGAGCGGCGCTGTCGGCTCGACGCGCCACATCGTGCCGCGCGGGATCAGCACATAGTCGCCGGCGGCCAGCGTCAGGTGGCCATAGTCGCAATGCAGCTCGGCGCCGCCTTCGTGCACGAACAGCAGTTCGTCGCCATCGGCATTGCGCGCCAGCGCCGGCATCGGCGCCGTGCAGCGCCAGAAGCGGATGCGCGTCGCCGCGTTGCCGAACAGCGGCGTTGCGCGCCATGGCGAGGCGGCGGCAGGCGGCAGTTTGGTCAGGTCGAAGGCGCGCGGCTGCAGCGGTCCCTCGAAGGCGGTCCAGCCGGTCGGCGGGTGGCGGTGATACAGGTGCGCCGCAGGGCCGAAGAAGCCTTCCTTGCTGATCTCCCGCTCGAAGGTCCCGGGCGGCAGATCCGCATGCGCCTGGCGCGAGGCCTGGCCTTCTACCCTCGGAAAGCGGATCCAGTTCTTCATGCCGGCAATTTAGTTTCAGATGAAACTAATTGCAAGGGAGTCAGGTGCGTTCGAGGATCGCGGTGACGCCCATGCCGCCCGCCGTGCAGACCGAGATCAGGCCGCGCCTGGCGGTCGGGGTCGTGGCCAGCAGCTTCGCCAGCGTCGCGACGATGCGCGTGCCGGTCGCGGCGAACGGATGCCCGACGGCGATACTGCTGCCGTTCACGTTGAGCTTGGCGCGATCGATGCTGCCGAGCGCGGCAGGCAGGCCGAGGCGCTCGCGACAGAATTCGGCCGATTCCCAGGCGCGCAGCGTGCACAGCACCTGCGCCGCGAAGGCTTCATGGATTTCGTAGAAATCGAAATCCTGCAGCGTCAGGCCCGCATCGCGCAGCATCGCCGGCACGGCGTAGGCGGGCGCCATCAGCAGGCCTTCGTGACCCGCGGCGAAATCGACGGCCCAGGTCTTGCCGAAGCTGAGCCAGGCCTGCACGGGCAGGCCGCGCTCGCGCGCCCAGTCCTCGGAGGCGAGCAGGGCCGCGGAGGCGCCGTCCGTCAGCGGCGTGCTGTTGCCGGCCGTCAGCGTGCCCGCGCCGGACGTGTCGAACGTCGGCCGCAGCTTGCCGAGCTTCTCGAGCGAGCTGTCGCCGCGCACGTTGTTGTCGCTGGCGAGACCCTGGCAAGGCACGACGAGATCCGAGTAGAACCCGGCCTGCCAGGCCGCCGCGGCGCGCTGGTGGCTGTCGAGCGCGAGCTGGTCCTGCTCGGCGCGCGAGACCTGCCAGCGCTTGGCCATCAGTTCGCAGCTCTCGCCCATCGACAGCCCCGTGCGCGGCTCGACGACGCCGGGCAGCACCGGCTTGAAGTGCTTCGGCCGCAAGCCGAAGAACGGCTTGATGCGCTCCCAGGCGCTGCGGCCGCGGTGCGCGCGCAGCAGCAACTGCTGGTAGGAGCGCGGGTAAACGACGGGCGGATCGCTGACCGAATCGACACCGGCCGCGATGCCGACGTCAATCTGGCCTAGCGCGATCTTGTTGGCGACGGCGATCGCTGCTTCGAGGCTCGTGCCGCAGGCGCGCTGCATGTCGAGCCCGGGGGTCTGCGGATCGAGCCCTGCCGACAGCACGCATTCGCGCACCAGGTTGAAGTCGCGCGAATGCTTGAGCACCGCGCCGGCGACGACATCGCCGAGTCGCTGGCCATGCAGCGCATGACGATCGACCAGGCCGCGCAGCGCCGCGGTCAGCATGTCCTGGTTGCCGATTTCGGCGTAGGCGCCGTAGGCACGGGCGAACGGGATGCGCGTGCCGCCGATGACGGCGACGCGGCGGGCTTTCTGGCCGACGAGCATGTGGACTCCTCGCGACGCGGCGGGCGCGAACGCTGCGCGTAGAATGCCACGCCCCGCCGCACCCGACTACGCATGCGCCACGCCACGTCTCACAGTTCCACCATCCTGCGCCTCGCCGGTCCGCTGATCGTCAGCAACCTCGCGACCGCCGGCATGATGACGGCGGACACGCTGATGTCCGGCCAGCTCGGCGCGCAGGCGCTGGCGGCGGTCGCGGTGGGCAGCAACTACGTCGGCCTGTTCCAGCTCGGCGGCCTCGGCATGCTGATGGCGCTGTCGCCGACGGTCGCGCATGCCTACGGCGGCGGTCGCGACGCCGCGGTCGGCACGTTCTTCCGCCAGGCTCTGTGGCTATCGCTGGCCATCACGCTGGTCGTGCTGGTCGCGCTCGCCGCCGTGCATCCGGTGCTGCGCGCGATCGGCACGCCGCCCGACGTCGCCGCGCTCGCGGCGAAGTACGTATATGCGGTCGCCTTCGGCATGCCGGGCTACTTCGCCTTCCTCGCGCTGCGCTTCTCGAGCGAGGGCCTCGGCTGGACGCGGCCGATCCTCTACGTGGCGCTGTTTGCACTGAGCTCGAACGTGTTCCTCAACTGGGTCTTCATGTTCGGCAATCTCGGCGCGCCGGCGCTGGGCGCCGTGGGTGCCGGTGTCGCCACGGCGACCGTGCACTGGCTGATGCTGGGCTTCATGTGGCAGTACGTGAATCGCCACCGGCGGTATCGCAGCTACGCCCCGCTGCGCCGCTTCGAGTGGCCGGATCGCGCGCGGCTGCGCGAGATCCTCGTGCTCGGCGTGCCGATCTGCGGCAGCGTGCTCGCCGAGGGCGGGCTGTTCTCGGCCGCGGCGCTGATCCTCGGCACGTTTGGCGCAACGATCGTTGCCGCGCATGCCGTCGCGCTGAACTATGCGGCGCTGATGTTCATGGTGCCGCTGTCGCTGCATTCGGCCACCACCATCCACGTCGGGCACCTGGCGGGCGCGGGGCGGCGCGCCGACGCGCGCCGCGCGGGCTGGGTCGGCATCGGGATGTGCGTCGGCATCATGGCCGTGTCAGCACTCGTGCTGGTCGCGGCACGCGCGCCGATCGCAGGTCTGTACACGACCGATGCCGAGGTCGCGGCGCTCGCGACGACGCTGCTGCTCTATGCCGCCGTGTTCCAGGTCGCCGACGGGCTGCAGGTCGGTGCCGCCGGCGCACTGCGCGGCTTCAAGGACGCCACGGTGCCCATGGTCATGAACGTGTTCTCGTACTGGGTGCTGGGCTTTCCGCTGGCGTGGTGGCTGGGCGTCGGGCTCGGCCATGGTGCGCCGGGCGTCTGGACCGGCCTGATCATCGGACTGTTCGCCGCGGCGATCCTGCTTTCAGTACGCTATCGCCACATCACCCGCGACGGATCACCATCATGATGCGCCTGTCTCGTTCCCTGCTCGCCTGCGCCGGTGCAGCGCTGCTGACGGCTTGCGTTGCCGTGCCGCCCGCACCCGCTCCCGCACCGACGCAAGTCGCGTCGCCAGCCGCGGGGCTCGAGGCGCTTTATGAAGCCTTCTTCGAAGACCAGCTGCGGATCGCGCCCGTGCTCGCCACTTATCTTGGTGACGAGCGCTACAACGCCGAGCTCGAGAATCCGGCGAGCCCCGAATACGTCGCGGCGGTCATCGACCTGAACCAGCGTTATCTCGAGCGTGCGCGTGGCTTCGATGCCGACCAGCTCGCAGGCAGTGCGCGCATCAGTCGCGACATCTTCGTCCGTGAGCGCGAGCTTGCGCTCGAGGGGCTGCGCTTTCCGGCGCGCCTGCTGCCAGTCGACCAGATGGACAGCCTCGCGACGACGATCGCCGTGTTCGGCTCCGGCGCTGGCGCGCAGCCGTTCCGCAACGCGCGCGACTACGACAACTTCCTGGCGCGCGCCGATCGCTTCGTCGTCTGGGTCGACAGCGCGATCGCGGCGATGCGCGAGGGCATGCGCGTCGGCGTGACGCAGCCGCGTGCCGTCATCGTCAAGGTCGTGCCGCAGTTGCGCGAGATCGCCAGGGACGATCCGGAGCAGACCCTGTTCTGGCAGGCCGTACGCGCGATGCCGGAGACGATCCCCGCGGGCGAGCGTGCCGCGATCGAGGCGCGCTGGCGCACTGCGATCAGCGAGCGGCTCGTGCCCGCGTATCGGCGGCTCGCCGATTTCATCGAAACCGAGTACGCGCCGGCCGCGCGCGACAGCGTGGGCTGGTCGGCGCTGCCGGATGGCGCGGCCTGGTACCGCTACCAGATTCGCGTCCAGACCACGACTGACCTGACGGCCGATGAAATCCACGCGCTCGGGCTCGCCGAAGTCGCGCGGATTCGCGCCGAGATGGATCAGGTGCGGCGCGACGTCGGCTTCGACGGCGATCTGGCGGCTTTCTTCCGCTTCCTGCAGGAGGATCCGCAGTTCTACTTCAACTCAGGCGAAGAACTGGTGCGCGGCTACACGGAACTCAAGCAGCGCATCGATGCGCTGCTGCCGAAGCTGTTCGCGGATTTTCCGAAGGTGGGCTATGAGGTGCGGCTGGTCGAGCCGTTCCGCGCGGCCTCGGCTCCCGGCGCGTTCTATCAGCCGCCCTCCGCCGACGGCAAACGTCCGGGCATCTTCTACGTGAACGCGCACAACCTGAAAGCGCAACCGATCTTCGGCATGGAGACGCTGTCGCTGCACGAGGCGGCGCCGGGGCATCACTTCCAGATCGCGATCCAGCAGGAGCTGACCGACCTGCCGCGCTTCCGCCGCTTCAACAACTATGTCGCCTACGCCGAAGGCTGGGCGCTCTACGCAGAGGCGATCGGCCGCGAGCTCGGACTGTTCACTGACCCTTACCAGTGGTACGGCCGGCTGTCCGACGAAATGCTGCGCGCGATGCGGCTCGTGGTCGACACGGGGCTGCATGCCAAGGGCTGGAGCCGCGAGCAGGCGATGCAGTACATGCGCGACAACTCGTCGATGGCGCCGAGCGACATCGAGGCCGAAGTCGAGCGCTACATCGTCTGGCCGGGGCAGGCGCTGGGTTACAAGGTCGGCCAGCTGCGCATCAGCGCGATGCGCGCGCGCGCCGAGCAGTTGCTCGGGCCGCGCTTCGACGTGCGCGAATTCCACAGCCAGGTGCTGCGCGACGGCGCGCTGCCGCTGGCCGTGCTGGAGGCCAAGATCGATCGCTGGATCAAAGCTCGCGCAGGTACCAGCGATCGCAGGTGAAGTGTCCGGTCGCGCCCAGTGGCGCCGCGACGCGGGCGAACCCGTGGCGTTCGTACAGTTGCGCCGCGTCGCGCATCGACGCGAGCGTCTCGAGGTAGCAGCGCCGGAAACCCGAGGCGCGCGCGGCATCGAGGCAGCGCGCCAGCAGCCGCGAGCCATGGCCGTGCCCGCGCGCGGCAGGCAGAAAGTACATCTTGCGCAGCTCGCAGGTGTCCGCGGCGCCACCGGTGAGCGGTGCGATACCAGCGCCCCCCAGCACCGGCCCGCCCGGCTCGCTGACGACGAAGTAGGCGCTGCGCGGCGCGCTGTAGGCGCGGCTCAGGAAATCGACCTCGGGATCGTTGATCGAGTAGCCCGGCCCCACCGCGCCGAACTCGGCCATGACGCCGCGAATGACTGCGGCCATCGCCGCGTCATCGCGCGGCTCGATCGGGCGGATCAGAATCTCTATAGCCATATCCCAGAGTATCCACTGCGACGACCACGCCGTCCTCGAAACGCACGCGACGCATGAAGCGCTGCGGGCCCAGGTTGTAGGTCCATTCTTCGACGATGACTTCGATCGCGCTGTCGCCGACGCGGTAAGGCCGGCCATGTCGCCAGATGATGGGAGCCGCGAATCGGGTGCGGCGGATGATGTCGGCGGGCGCGCCGCAACGCGCTTCGACCTGCGCGCGGCTGTCGCCCTCCGAGATCAGGCGGGTGCCGCAGCGCAGCGCGTCTGCGCCGGCCGGCATCGACAACAGCGATGCGAGCGCTGCGCACAGCAGCAGGCGGCCCGTCATCGGCAGGCCGGATACTCGAGTGCGGTGCTGCTCCATGGATCTCATGCTGCCCACGATGGCGCCCAGGCGCTGAACCGAGCATGAATCGCCGGTCGCAGCACGGCAAGCGCCGGCGCCTGCAATAATCGCGGCGCCACCCCGGTCCTGCTCACCATGAACACCCGACACTGGTTACTGCCGCTGCTGGTCGCCCTGCTGGTCGCCGCGGCGCTGACGCTGCCGCTGCAGCAGTGGCTGCGCGCGGCCATCGAATGGACGGCCGCGAACCGCGAGGTCGCGGGCGCCGCATTCGTTGCGTTGTACATCGTCGCCACCGTCTGCTTCGTGCCGGGGTTGCCACTGACGCTGGCGGCCGGCGCGATCTTCGGCGTCGTCTACGGCTCCGTGCTGGTCTCGATCGGCAGCACGCTCGGCGCGACGGCCGCGTTCTTCGCCGGCCGCACTGTCGCGCGCGACTGGGTGCGGCGGCGGATCGCCGCCTGGCCGAAGTTCGTTGCAGTCGACCGAGCGGTTGAATCGCGCGGCTTCTTCGTCGTGCTGCTGACGCGGCTGTCGCCGCTGTTTCCGTTCTTCCTGCTGAACTACGCCTACGGCGTCACGGCGGCAAAGCCGCGCGACTACGTGCTCGGCTCCTGGCTCGGCATGATGCCGGCGACCATCGCCTACGTTTATGCCGGCTCGCTGGCGGCCAACGTTTCGCAGGCGCTGGCCGGCGAAGCGCAGCTCGGCAGCACGGGCTGGCTGCTGCTGGGCCTCGGTCTTGTCGCCACGATCGCGGTGACGGTGCTGGTGACGCGCGTCGCGCGCGGCTTCCTCGAGCGGGAAATCGGCACGAGCGGGGAGGGTGCGCGATGAAGACGGCGGCGATGCTCGATGGCGAATGGCGCGAACTCGTGTTCCCGGCGGGCTGGCGTAATCCCGAGCCCGCGGCGCGCTACAACCTGGTCGTGATCGGTGCAGGGCCTGCCGGCTTGATCACGGCGATCGCGGCAGCCGGCCTCGGCGCGCGCGTCGCCCTGATCGAGAAGCACGCGATGGGCGGGGATTGCCTGAACGTCGGCTGCGTGCCGTCCAAGGCGCTGCTCGCGGCTGCCGCGCGCGGCGCCGATTTCACGGCGGCAATGCGGCGCATTCGTGAGGTCCGCACGGCCATCGCGCATCACGACTCGGTCGCTCGCTACACGCAGGCCGGGGTCGATGTCTTTCTCGGTGCCGCGAGCTTCGAATCGCCGCACCGGATCAGGGTCGGCGATGCCGTGCTGACGACGCGCAAGACGGTCATCTGTACCGGCGCGCGCGCGACGCTGCCGCCCATCCCCGGGCTCGCCGATGTCGGCGCGCGCACCAACGAGACAATCTTCGATCTCGAAGCGGCGCCGCGCCGGCTCGCGATCCTGGGCGCAGGGCCGATCGGCTGCGAGCTCGCGCAGGCGTTCGCGCGCCTCGGCGTCGAGGTGCACCTGCTCGAGGGTCAGTCGCGAGTACTGCCGATCGAGGATGAAGACGCGGCCAGGCTCGTGGCCGCGGCGCTCGAGCGTGACGGCGTGCGACTGCACCTCGGCGTCAAGGTCGAGCGCGCCGAACTCGTCCAGGGCCTGCGCCGAATCGTGCTGGCCGGTGGCGAGAGCATCGAAGCCGAGGAGCTGCTGGTCGCTGCCGGGCGGCGTCGCAATGTCGACGGCCTCAGTCTCGAGCGCGCCGGCGTGCGTGCCGATCCGCGCGACGGCGTTGTCGTGGATGCGCAGCTGCGCACTTCGCACCGCGACGTGTTCGCCGCGGGTGATGTCTGCTCGCGCTACCAGTTCACGCACAGTGCGGATGCGCAGGCGCGCATCGTGATCCGCAACGCCCTGTTCTTCGGCCGCGCGCGCGTCGACCGGCTCGCGATGCCGTGGTGCACCTACACCAGCCCCGAGGTCGCGCATCTGGGCGCGACGCGGCGCGAGCTCGAAGCAGCCGGCCGCCAGTTCGATGCGCTGCGGGTGCAGTTCGGCGATCTCGATCGCGGCCGCACCGATGCCAGCGGTGCCGCTGAGGCGTTGCCGGACGGTTACGCCGAGGCGCTGGTCGAGCGCGGCTCAGACCGATTGCTCGGTGCAACGATCGTCGGCAAGGATGCCGGCGAGCAGCTTGCGCCACTCGCGCTGATGATGACCGCCGGCATTGGCTTCGGCGCGCTCGGATCACTCGTGCTGCCGTATCCGACCCGCTCCGAATACCTGCGCCGCCTCGCGGACGCGTGGAACCGCCAGCGCCTGACGCCGCGTACGGCGCGGCTGCTTGCGGCTTTGCTGCGGTGGCGGCGCTGAGTACGGCTGCGCGCGGATTTGCGCCGACCCCCCGGGCGCGGCAAGATGCCCTTCCCAATCAGGAGGTCGTCGTGGCCGAGACCTTTCCATCGCTGACCGTGCCTGCCTGGCCCGGCACGCTGACCCGCATCGGTGTCTGGCTGCTGATCGCGGGCGCCGTGCTCGTCGTGATCTCCGCGCCCATCCATCGCTTCGGCCTCGCTGGCTTCCAGCCGGCCCTGCTGCTGCTCGCGGGCGGTGCGCTGCTGCTCGCGCTGGGCGCGCTGCTTGCGATAGTCGGCTTTCTCGCCGCGCTCGCCAAGGACGCGCCCGTTTCCAAGGGCGCGACTGCCATCGCGATCGTCGTGGGCCTCGGGTTGCTGGGATACCTGCTGTCCTGGTTGCGCGCCGGCATGGGCGTGCCGCCGATCCACGAGATCAGCACCGACCTGCAGTCGCCGCCGCCGTTCGTCGCGCTGCGCGAGATTCGCGCCCAGACACCGGGCGTGAATCCGGTCGACTACGTGACCGAACAGCCGGGTCGCAGCGGCACGATCAACGTGCCGCAGGCGCAGCGCAGCGCGTATCCGGACATCCAGCCGCTGCAGCTGCCGATGGCGCCGGCGGACGCGTTCGCACGAGTCGAGAGCGCGGCCCGCTCGCTGGGCTGGGAGATCGTCGCCTCGGTGCCGGAGGAAGGGCGGCTCGAAGCCACCGAGGCCACGCGCTTCTTCGGCTTCAAGGACGACGTCGTCGTGCGGCTGCGCGCCGAGGGTGGCGGCACGCGCGTCGACGTGCGTTCGAAGTCGCGCGTCGGTGTCGGCGATGTCGGTGCGAATGCCGCCCGCGTCCGCAAGTTCCTCGCCGCCGTGGGGTCGACCGCGTGAGTGGGGGCGCCATGCCCCGGCGTTTCGCGAGCTTCGCGGAGTTCTATCCGTTCTATCTTGCCGAGCATTCGAACCGCACGTCGCGGCGCCTGCATTTCATCGGCACGTCGCTGTTCCTGTTGCAGTGGCTGCTGGCGTTGCCGCTAGCCGCGCCGCTGCTGTGGCTGTCGGGCCCGGTCATCGGCTACGCCTTCGCCTGGGTCGGGCATTTCGTCTTCGAGCGCAACCGACCCGCGACGTTCACATATCCGTTCTACAGTCTGGCCGGTGACTTCGCGATGGCGCGCGATATCCTGCGCGGCCGCATTCCCTGGTAGAAGCCCATGCCGGTATCCCGCATTGATCGCGTCTTCGAGAGGCGCCTGGCCGCGCTGTTGGCGAGTGGCGAACCGCGCCTGCTGCAGGGTGGCCGCAAGGGCGTCGAGAAAGAATCGCTGCGCGTGACGCCGGCGGGGCGGATCACGCAGACGCTGCATCCGCGGGCGCTGGGCGCCGCGCTGACGTCGCCGAACATCACCACGGACTACTCCGAGGCGCTGATCGAGCTCGTGACGCCGACTTTCCGCACGAGCTGGGAGTTGCTGCAGTACCTGTGCGACCTGCACCAGTTCGTCTATCGCCATCTCGACGACGAACTGCTGTGGGCGACCAGCATGCCCTGCGTCGTCGATGGCGACGCCAGCATCCCGATCGCGCAGTACGGCGCGTCGCATGTCGGGCGCATGAAGACGATCTACCGCGAGGGGCTCGGCCTGCGGTATGGCCGCGTCATGCAGGCGATCTCGGGCGTGCACTTCAATTACTCCTTCCCCGAGAAGCTGTGGCCGATCTACGCCGCCGTGCGCGAGTCGCGCGATGCCGGGCAGGATTTCATCTCGGCGTCGTACTTCGACCTGCTGCGCAACTACCGTCGTTACGGCTGGATCGTGCTGTACCTTTTCGGCGTGTCGCCGACGGTCTGCAAGTCGTTCCTGCGCGCCCGCGGTGTCGAGCTGCCGGAGTTCGGCCGAGGCACCGCGTGGGAGCCGCACGCCACGAGCCTGCGCATGAGCGACCTGGGCTATCGCAACCGCAACCAGGCCGGCGTCAACGTGTCGGTCAACAGCCTCGAGCACTACGTGCGTGACCTCGGTCGCGCGATCTCCACGCCGCACCCGCCGTACGAGCAGCTCGGCGTGCAGGTCGACGGCCAGTACCGGCAGCTGAATGCGAACCTGCTGCAGATCGAGAACGAGTACTACAGTTTCATCCGGCCGAAGCGCGTCGCGCGCTCCGGTGAACGGCCGACGCGCGCCCTGCAGCGCGCCGGCGTCGAGTACGTCGAGGTGCGCGCGCTCGACGTCAGCGCGTTCGATCCGGTCGGGGTCAACCAGAACAAGCTGCGCTTCCTCGAAGCCTTCCTCGCGCTGTGCCTGCTCAAGGACAGCCCGTCGATCGGTGCCAGCGAGGAGTTCCCGCTCGACCAGAACCATGTGACGGTCGCGCGCCGCGGCCGCGAGCCCGGCCTGATGCTCGAGCGCGACGGGCGCTCTTTCCCGATGCTCGACTGGGCGCGCGAGATCCTCGACCAGATGCAGGGGCTCTGCGAGCTGCTCGACGACGGCGACCCGGCGAAGCCCTACACGGCCGCGCTCGCGACCCAGGCGTCCAAGCTCGACGACGTTGCGCTGACGCCGTCGGCGCGGCTGATCCGCGAGCTGCGCGACACGGGCGAGTCGTTCTTCGACCTGGCGCTGCGCATGTCCGCGACGCACAAGACATATTTCATGGA
>JBIITU010000190.1:0-6407 GCA_044340335.1 Steroidobacteraceae bacterium | reverse complement strand
GAGCGCGGGTCAAATCTTCCATGGCTCAACCACCGCTCATGGCGCGAGCCCACGCTGCTGCAAGCGCTGCAGCGTTTCGAGCTGGCGCTCGCGGAACCAGCGCCGCTCGGGCACGACGATGCGCGTGCCGTCGAGCAACCCGTTCGGGCGCCGGAAATCGGCGTTCGCATAGCTGCTGGCGTACAGCTCGAACGGCTGGCGCACGAACATGTTGGCGATGCCGGCCCGCCGTCGATACTCGCGCAGCTCGTCGAGGTCGAGTCGCGCGTTCGCGGTCATGGTTTCGCCCTGCCCCGCCGTCACGACGACCGAACCCATGTGATCGATGATTTCGGAACCACCGTCGGCCGAACCGAACGCGATGTCGATGTTGTCGATGCCGGCCGTGTTCGCCGATACGACCCAGGCGAGGTTCTCGAGCGCCCGCGCGAGCCGCGCGATCTTCTTGGGCGCGAGCGTCGTGGTGTAGGCCTCGCTCGAGCTGTGCAGGAAAATCTCGGCGCCGCGCATCGCATGGCAGCGCGCGATCTCGGGGTACAGGATCTCCTCGGAAGCGATCGCGGCGAGCGCGCCCAGCGGCGTGCGCGCGACGGGAAACACCGCCTCGAGGCCGTAGGCATCGAGATAGCGATCCCAGACGTCGTAGGGCGTCGGCACGAGGTTCGACACCAGGCGCCGGTAACGCAGGATCACGTTGCCGTTCGGCGCGATCACGAACGAGCACTGGAAGAACAGGCCGGGAAACTTCGGATCGAGCTCATAGGCGTTGCCCGCCAGATGCACGCCGGCATCCTGCGCGATCCGCGCGAGCGCCTCGTACTCGGCGCCGCCGATCTCGAGCGCAGCCTTGTCGATCCACTGCGGGATGGTCTCGCTGACGGGAAAGCCCGTCAGGAAGTACTCGGGCAACACGACCAGCTGCAGGTCGGCACCGATCCACGACTTCGCGCCGCGGATCTGGCGCGCCGCGCGTTCGACCGAAGCGCGCATGCGCTGTCGGGCAGAGTCGCGCGTCGCATCGCCATTGACCGCATCGACCCGCATCTGGATCGCACACGCCCACACACCGCGCACGGGTGCCGGCCGCGTTGCGCCAGTTGGCGGCTCGGTGGCGGGTGCCGCGGCCGTCGCGCCCGCCGCCAACGAGCCGAGCGCGGCGGCGCCGCCCAGCAGGCCGAGCGTGCGACGCTTGTCGAAATCGGTCATCAGAACTCCCTGGTGTGCCGGCCTCAGCGCAGGCCGGCGGTCTCACTCGCGAACAAGGCGAGCGTCAAGCTGGCACAAACCGCCAGTGTGAGCCGCCGACGCATCGCAAGGTAGTCCGCCGGCAGCGAATCCGCCCAACGGCGATGCTCGTAGATGCCAAACAGGCCGAAACCCGCGATCAGCAGCGCGAGGCCGCGCTGGCCATCCAGCAGCATCGCGGCGGCGCCGAGCACCGACGGCAGGATGGCAGCCATGATGACGGCGCTCGTCGCCGGCAGTCGACCGGCGATCGCAAACCCCCAGTGCAACGCGCCGACGAAGGCCAGTATCACGGCACCCCACGCCAGCGCAGCCTGTTGCGAGAACCGCTGCCAGGACGGATCCGGCGCGAGCCAGACACCCAGCAGCGCGGCGACAAAAGGCGCAATGCCGGCATATCCGGAATAGCGGGCGGCGTTCGACAGCGGGACGAAAGCAACAGCGGGCGACGAGGGCATGCCGGAATTGTGGCAGGCTCCACTCCCGCGGGCGAGTGTCGATGCGTCGATCAGGGTCGCCCGCAAGGGGGACCGCATGCAACGAGTTCAGATGACACGCATCGCACTGGTCGCGGGCGCGTTCCTTGCCGGCGCTGCGATCGGCGCTGCAACGCTGCCGGATCCGGCTGCAGCCGTGCAGGTCAGCGACCCCGCGCGCCAGACCCTCGCGCCCGAAGTCGCCGTCGGCCGCGACGGCAGCGTGCACGTCATCTGGCTCGACAAGAATCCGCAGCCCATCGCGATGGCCACGCAGCACCCTGACGAAGCTCCGCGGCAAGCCCCCGGACCGGTCGATCGACACCTGTCCTCAATGGATCTGTGGTTCGCGCGCTCGACGGACGGTGGCGCAAGCTTCGGCCGCGCGGTGCGCGTCAACGATCAGGCCGGCATGGTGTGGGGTTTCGCCATCAGCAAACCCCGGATCGCGCTCGGCCGCAGCGGCACGATCCACATCATCTTCCCCGCCAATGCGGTCGGCCGCGATGTCGACGGCCAGCCGGGCAAGCCGGTGCTGGTCTCCTATTACACCCGCTCGACTAATGGCGGCGCGAGCTTCGAGACGCCGCGCCGCCTGCACAGCCTGCCGGCGGTCGACCAGTCCGCGTTCATCGACGGCGGCTTCTCCTCGGCGCACGCCTTCGCCACGCTCGGTGCCGCGCCGAATGGCACGCTGCACGCGGTCTGGATCGACACGCGCGGCATGCAGCAGGACGATGCAGCCGCAGCCGCGTACACGGCGATCTCGACTGATGACGGGGCGACCTGGTCCACCGAGCAGGTTGCGCTGGCCGAGGACGTCTGCCCCTGCTGCCAGATCACGCTCGCGTTCGATGAACGCTCGAACGTCTACCTCGGTTCGCGCCAGATCACCACGCGCGGCACGCGCAACAGCACCGTCGCGCGCGCGGTTGCCGGCAGCGGCGTGCACTCAAGGCCGGTGCCGACGGGCGGCAAGGAGTGGCGGCTCGATGGCTGCCCGCTCAAGCCGACCGTCGTCGCCGTGCAGGGCAGCCGGGTCTACACGGCGGCGTTCAACGGCGCCGAAACACCCGCCGGCGTGTACTTCTCGATGTCGGCCGACGCGGGCCGACGGTTCGGCGCCGCGACACTCGTGCATCCGCAAGCATCGGTCTCGGATGCACCGGCGCTGGTGCTGGCGCGCGGCGAGCCGCTGCTGGCCTGGCACGCCAAGACGCAGGGTCCCCGCCGCGTGTTCTGGCGCAGCGCGACCCGCGATGGGCAATGGGGCGCCGTGCAGGAACTCGAGGCGCCCGCCGGCACCGCGCAGTATCCGGCGCTGGCCGCGCGTCCCGACGGGCGCGTGCAGATCGTCTGGCAGCAGGGCGAACAGATCATGACGCGCAGCATCGAGCCACGCGCCGCCGCGCTCAGCGCCGGGCGCCGGCCATGAGTCGCCTGCTAGTGATCATGTTGCTGGCCTGCGCCGGTGGTGCGCTGCCGACCGCGGCCGCGGCCGCCGAGCCGCCGGTCGCGCGACCCGCCGCTGCCGGCTCGACGCTGACGACCGCCGCGCAATTGCGCGCGCGCCTCGATGCCGAGCGCGGCCGCGTGCTGATCCTGAACCTGTGGGGCACCTGGTGCGTGCCCTGCCTGCGCGAAATCCCGGACCTGCTCGAAGTGGAGCGCCGTCTCGCGGCACGCGGCGTGCGGCTGCTGGGTGTCGGCATGGATGAGCCGTCGCAGCGAGCGACGCTCGTCGAACCGTTTCGCGCCAAGTACTTTCCGGGCTTCGACACGCTGCTGCGCAACGAGCCGGACATGGACACGCTGGTCAGCGTGATCGACCCGGCCTGGAATGAAATCCTGCCGACGACCTACCTGATCGGCAGGGACGGCAAGGTGTTCAGGAAGATCCAGGGTCGACGCAGCATCGACGAGTTCATCGCGCTGCTCGAGCCGGCGCTCTGAACCCTGGCTTCACTGCCCGGGTCGCTTGCCGAGGGCCGCGCGGGCCAGCTCCTCGCTCTTGGCCTTGACCTTCGCGAGCCAACGCCGCGCCCAAGCGTACTCGAGACTGAGGATGCCCAGGCCGACCGGAATCACGACAAAGGCCGGGCCCGGCAGCACCAGCATCGCGACGCCGATCAGCAGCACGGTGAAGCCGACGATCGTCAGCACGAGGCGCTTGGCGACCGTGTAGGCATCGCGGGCGTTCACGGTTCCTCCACCACGCAGACCGCGACCCGCCAGCTACCGCCGACCAGAACGGTCAGATAGGTCGCAGCGACCTGCTCGATGACGAGGCCCGCAGCATCCGTTCTGGTGAATCGCCCGCGAACCGATGCGGCGTATTTGCCTAACTCCTGGATCTCCAGTGAGACAATCTGACCCCCGACGACGCCCCGATCACGTTGCATCCGCGTGTACGCATCGTTGTCGTGCGCCATCTCGGCGGCCGTTGCCACGCTGCGCCAGACACCGCCGCTGTACGAGGCTGCGGGGTAGGTCCAGCAATCCGCGTAGGCCGCCGAGTCGGCGCGCTGGTAGGCCGCGAAGTAACGTTGAATCAGCTCAGCGGCGGGATGGGGCATCGAGGGGGCGGACATGGGGCGGATCCAGTTGTTTTGACAGGACGCTGTCCATGCGGTTCCCTGCGTTACGGGCTCGCGGCCGCAGCGGCGCCTGGCAGCGCCGCAAGCTGCCGGTCGTGCCAGCGCGCCAGCAGCAACTGCGCCGTCAGCGCACCGCACAGCGCGAGGAACATGTCCCACTGCGTGTCCCAGACATCGCCCTGCGTCGAGAGGAAGGCGTCCGCCGCGCCGCCGACCAGCAGCGCCGTCCACCACTCGAGGAACTCATAGCAGGCGCTGATCGCGAGGCAGGTTGCGGCGACCAGCGTGAACAGCCAGCCACCCCGCGGCAGCGGTGTCTGCCGCAGCAGGATCTCGCGCACCGCAATGGCCGGGATGAAGCCCTGCGCGACGTGGCCGAGCCGGTCGTAATGATTGCGCGCCAGGTCGAACGCTTCGCGGACCCAGTCGCCGGGCGGCACGCGTGCGTAGGTGTAGTGACCACCGAGCATCAGGATCGCGGCGTGCACCGCAATCAACGCATACAGCAGCGGCGTCAACGGGAAACGCTTGCGTGTCAGCCACAGCAGCGGCAGCACGATGACCACGGGTGCGACTTCGAGCGCCCAGGTCGCGCGATCGAAGGGCCCGATGCCCGACCAGACCAGGCCGACGACGGCGACCAGCGTCGTGAGCTGCAACGCGCGCAGCGACGCGCCGATCACGCGGACCCTGCCGCAGCCGGCGTCGCGTCGAAGAACCCGCGCAGGATCGCGGCGAACTCCGCGGTGTTGCTGTCGAGGAAGCCGTGGCCCCAGTCGGGCCGCTCCAGCAGCCGACCGTCGCGGATGTACTGCATCGCCCGCGGCGTGTAGCGCTGCAGGTCGTCGCCGTTGTTCAGCACCAGGATTGGCTGGTTCGCCTGCGGCAGCCGTTCGGGATAGCTGTAAGCGAACGCGGCACGATGCCCCCAGTGGCGATGCGCTCCGCCGCGCAGGTGATCGGGGTAGTAGCGCATCAGGTCCTCGTTGCTCTGCCCTGGGCCACGCCATTCGGTCAGAGTCTTCCAGTAGTCCACGAGGTGCTGGCCGTCGTCGTGCAACTGCATCGGCGCGAACTCGCGCCGCAGCTGCGCAAGCTCCGGTTCGGTGAAGACCGGCGTCGAGATCAGCACCAGACGGCGGATCGCATCCGGCCGCTGCAGCGCCAGTTCGAGCGCGATCTTCGAGCCGGTATGCATGCCGACGCAGTCGGCCTCGGCGAGGCCGAGCGCATCCATCATCTCGCCCATCGCCGCGGCGTAGTCGGCGATCTGCGGTGGCGCCGGCGGCGGGTCGCTCGCGCCATAGCCCGGCGTATCCGGCGCGACGGCGATGCGGTCACGCCCGAGTTCGCCGAGCAGCGATTCATAGATCGCGCCCGACACCGGGCTCAGGTGAAAGCACAGCACGGGGCGGACGTCCGCAGCAGCAGGCGCGCGCGGCACGGCGATGCGCAGGTGCAGCTGGCCGAAGCGGCCGTCGATGTACTCGCGCCGCACCGCCACGCCAGTGGGCGCTGTCACAGCCGTTGCTTCAGGCGTGCCTCGAGATCGTCGGCCAGCAGGCCCTGGTAGTAATCGCCCTTGATCTGCTTGCGCGCCGCGGCAATGAAGCCGAGCATCTCGGTGGCATCGCGCCGCACGTTCGGGCAGGCATCGAAGCGCCCCTGCAGCACGTAGAACGGGAAACCGAGCTGCCCCGACAGCCGCTGCTGCCGCGCCGAGCGCCACAGCATGTCGCCCGCCTTGCAGCTGTCCTGCGGTTGCTGGTTCATGCCGAACAGCGTGATGTAGCCGATCACGAACAGCGCCTGCGGATACTCGGCATCCACGGCGGCCTGGCGATTCGGGATGGCCTCCGCACCGCGACCGCTGTAGCCCAGCACACGCCCGTACTGGTAGTTCAGCCGCGGGTTCTTCGGATCCGCCTTGACGGCCTCGCGGCAGATCTCGATCGCTTTCGGCAGGTCGATCTGCGGCCGCTCGCGCCCAGGCGCGACGGCGAGCGGATCATCCGGGTGCGAAGCCATGCGATCGCACTCCGTGACTTCCTGCGAGTACTTCGCCTTGTCGAACAGCACCACCGGCGGC
>JBIITU010000189.1:0-6409 GCA_044340335.1 Steroidobacteraceae bacterium | reverse complement strand
GCGCGACCCTATGAACAACGCCCACAACACATTCTTCCCGCAACGGTGCGTCGACGACGCCCACATGCGTTAGCTTCCGATTCGTTTCGGAGGCTGACCGCTTGGCAGCCTCCGGATGTTCTCCAACAGAGACCCCGGCAGGCCATCGTCTGCCGGGGTTTTTGCGTTCTGGGCCATGGAGAACAGGAGATGACCGGGCGGCGCGAGTCGCCGCCCATGACGAGCTGATAGACGACGTTCGTGCAGCGGTGCGGGTTCAAGAGCCCGCCTGGCGCGCCGGTGCTCCGGGTTCGGATGGCACAGGTGTGTACCGCACGGGCGCGCGTGTCAGAGCCAGCAAGCTAGCTCAGTTGGTAGAGCAACGGACTGAACTCCGTGTGTCGCGGGTTCGATTCCCGCGCTTGCACCTCCTTGAGGTGGAGTGATGGTTCCTTTGAGCGCGGAACGCGAGTTCCGCATCGGGACGTCCCGGTGGACCGGTAGAGGTCCACGGCGCGGGTGTCGCCTTGAGCAGCCCCCCGGTGGGCGATGAACGGAGCTGCGCCGGCAGCCACCCCATCGCCCACCCCGGTTGCCCGCGATGCCGGTGTGGGAGCCGTCCCGACCTATTTGGCGAAATGCGCATGGTGCGCAGGGAAGGAGAGTGTGATGACGATGTTTCGGCGACTGACGGTCGCCCAGCACGAGCGGGTGCTCGTGTTCCGCGACCGACGCTTCGAGACGATTCTCGAGCCGGGTGTGCATTGGATCTTCGATCCGCTGCGGCGAATCGAGCTCCAGACGTACGACCTCACGGTGGCGGAGTTCGAACACCCGCGGGCCGAGTTCCTGCTGAAGGACTCGCGTGCTGTCATGGAGCGCTACTTCACGATCGTCGAAACGGGCGATGCGGAGATTGGCGTGGTCAGCAAGCAGGGCCGCGTGGCGGGACTGATGGGTCCCGGCCGTCGGCAGATGTTCTGGAAGGGTCCGATCGACGTTGCGGTCGAGAAGATCAACTTCACGGAGCAGCTGGAACTGCCGCTTGCGCTGGCGCGCGTACTCGTGCGCGCGAAGCAGCCGCTGGCCGCGCAGGTGACGGAAGCCGTCAGCGCGATCGAAGTCCCGGATACGTCCGTGGGCATGCTGATCGTCGACGGTGAGTTCGTGCGGGTGCTCGAGCCGGGTTTGCACGCATTCTGGAAGTTCCAGCGTGCGCTGAAGACTGAGCTCGTGGATCGGCGCGTGCAGACGATGGAAATTGCGGGTCAGGACATCCTGACGCGCGACAAGGTCAGTCTGCGCGTGAACCTCACGGCGCTGTGGCAGGTGGTCGACGCGGTGCAAGCTCGCGCGGCCGTCGTGAACATCGTCGAGTCGGTCTACAAGGAGCTGCAGTTCGCGCTGCGCGCGGCCGTCGGCGGTCGCACGCTCGACGAGCTGCTCGGCGACAAGGGCGCGCTCGATCGCGAGATCGGCGCGGCCGTGGTCGCGAAGCTCGAGGCGCAGGGTGTGGTGGTGAAGTCGGTGGGCGTGAAGGACGTCATTCTGCCGGGTGAGATGAAGACGATTCTCAACCAGGTGGTCGAGGCGGAAAAGCGCGCACAGGCGAACCTGATCCAGCGGCGTGAGGAGACGGCGGCGACGCGTTCGCTGCTGAACACCGCACGCCTGATGGAGGACAACCCGACGCTGCTGCGACTGCGCGAGCTCGAAACGCTCGAGAAGGTGACCGAGAAGATCGGCCACCTGACCGTCTTCGGCGGTCTCGAGGGTGTACTGAAGGACACGGTGCGGATCCAGCTGCCGGCGCGCTGACCGCACCACAGGAGAAGTCCCGGCGGGCCAATGGGGGCCCGCCGGGTGTTTGTGTGGATGGTGGAAAAGGAGATGTGTCGTGAAGAACCAGCGCAACTACCCCGAGGCCGAGTGCTTTCGAGGTCACCAGTAAGCGTCGTAGGGGTTACCCATCGGAAGCCCGCGTAAAGCGCGGTGTCCGAATAGTGCATGGCGACAAGGAACTCATCGAGAAGCTCGGACGAAACGACCCGTGTCCGTGCCACTCAGGGCGTAGATTTCAAGTACTGCTGTATGCAGACTGGCGAGTATGATGGATCTGACCGGCACTACTTTTTTCAGGGAGTAGGCTGATCGGGTAGAAATGCTGCCACAGGCGATGTGCGTGCACAGCAATCTGAACATCAGAACAGGGCGCAACAGTGTGGGGAACCTGGAAGAGTTTTCCGGGTTCGATACGCGGCGAATTGGCCGAGGAACGTCGTCTTGTCCCTGAAGCTGGCCATCGCCCGCGACCAGTCCATTGCCTACGCCAGCTTGTGCACGCTGCTCGTTCTCATGACGATCGCCTCGCCAGCCTTTGCTGCCAGCACTTGCTTCGGCACCGTCTCGAACGGGCGCCTCGAAGGTGGTGTTTCACTGCCAAGGAAAGGCTCCAACTTCGAGCCCTACGCAGACCTTGCCGTCACGCTGGGCCGCACGTACGTGCACGCGAGTGTCGAAGCGGTCGTGGTCGATGCGTATGCGCGGGTGGAGAAGTCCCGCCCTGATCTTCGGTTCGTCTACGGCGAGACCGGCTGGAAGAACGGCGGTCGCTTCAAGCCGCACCGCACGCACCAGAACGGCACGTCGGTCGACTTCATGGTTCCGGTGCGCAACGGGAAGGGCGAGTCCATCCCGCTGCCGAGGTCCATCGGCGACCGCTACGGCTACGATCTGGAGTTCAACCGTGTGGGCAGGCTGGGGCAGCTGCAGATCGACTTCGAGGCCGTCGCGGAGCACTTGTATCAACTGTCACGAGCAGCGCGGGCTCGCCGGTTCGATCTTGCGCTCGTGATCTTCGACCCACAGTACCTGCCCAACTTGTACGCGACGCGTCGCGGCGACTACCTGCGCCAGAACATCCGTTTCATGAAGGGCAAGCCTTGGGTCAGGCATGATGACCATTACCATGTGGACTTCGCGGTGAAGTGTCGTGCGTGAGGCGGTTGCTATCGCGCTGCTTGTGCTGCTGATGCACGCCCACGGTTCCGTGCGTGCGGAGCAAGGTTCGCGTCGCGTGGCGGATACGCCGCCGGCGCCGACGACAGTCGACGCCTCGTCGTTCGAGGCCTGGATTGCCGACCTCGCTGCGTATCGCTCGCGTCTGGCTCAGATCGTGATCGCCATTGACCGCGAAGGCGATCCACGCACCGATGCGCGCGGCGCGGCGGAGTACCTCGACGTCAGTCGGCTCGTTCTCGATGGGCAGGCTCAAGACGAAGTGGATCGCTTGATTGCTACCGCGCGCGCTGATGCGAAGAGGGGTGACTGGGAAGCGGCGCTGCGACAAGGCGGCGCTCTGCGCAGTGAACTCGATCGGCAGGCCGAACTGCTGATGGGGATCGTCCGGTACTGGCGTCACACCCGGGCGTGGCGCATGCGCGTCGCCAACTATCGGGTCTTCATGCGTGCCAATCAGGCGGAGCATTCGTTTTCGGTGACGGTCGAGCAACGGGAGGCGGAGATCCTGCAAGCGGTGCGAGAGGATCGCTTCGTGCACGTCGGCTACGATCTCGTGCCGGCGCTCGAGACGGCCATGACGCGGGCGATGCGCGAAGTGGTCGATCGTGCGGCGAGCGTCTCCACCAGTGAGCGGCGCGTGCTCGAGTTCAATCGGCCTTGTCCGCGGCCAGGCAAACGCTCCTTGCCGGATCGCGCTGCGCCATGGCTCGATCGCAAGGCGTCGCCGCCGATGCAGAAATACTATGGATTGCAGGCGAGCCTGCCTCAGCAGGACGGTCATGTTGCCGTCCATATGCGCGTCGACGCGCCGGGATGCCTGCGCCGATTGGCGCTTCGGGTCTCCAGCGGGTACCCAGAGCTCGACGCCGTCGTTCTCGCCTGGATGAGCGACGCGACGTACCGGCCGGCCGTTGCGGCAGGTCAACCGATCGACGGTGAAGCGGTCCATACGATGCGTGTGCGTCTGTTCGTCGAGCGAAACCCCGCCTATTGCGAGGCCAAGCAGCCTCCTTTCTGCGATTTCCAGCTTCTCGATCGGTAGGTTCATCGGACCGTGAGCATGTATGCGCGGGGAGAGTTGGAAGTGCCCGAGGGCTATCTGCGCTGGGGTATGGGAGAAGCCGATTAGGGTCGAGGTGCGTCGCCAGACCCCCGTTGCACACGCGGGCCTGCGCGCGACCGGCGGCGGTAAGTTGCGAATCTGGGGATGTCATGCGATATTCGCCATTCGCGAATAGCGAATACCGGCATGAGTAGCAAACGCAATCAACAAGTTACGCTGAAACCACAGGACCTCGTGGTGGCCCTGAAGCTGGCCGTGTCTGGCGATCAGCCGTTCACTTACGCCAGCCTTGCCCGCGACCTGGGGATGTCCGCCTCCGAGGTGCATGCGAGCGTGCAGCGTTGCCAGCTCGCGCGCCTGATCATGGTTTCGGAGTCCGGCGCGCTGAAAGCGCTGCGGCCCGCAGTGCTCGAGTTCGCGATACACGGCGCGCGGTACGCGTTCCCCGCGCAGCGCGGCGCCATCACTCGCGGTATCCCGACAGCCTATGCAGCACCACCGCTCAACGAACGCATCAGTGCGGGCGACGAGCCGCCGCCTGTCTGGCCGTCGTCGACCGGGACGGTGCGCGGTGCCGCCGTGCATCCGCTGTATCCGAGCGTCCCGGAGGCTGCGCAGAAAGACGCGTCGCTTTACGAGTTGCTGTCGCTGTTCGATGCGCTGCGAATCGGCGCTGCGCGCGAACGCAACATGGCAGAGCGCTTGCTGGAGAAGCGCTTGGCATGAGGTCGGGTGACCCGAACGTCGGGCTCGTGCAAGCGGTCGCTCGCGCGCTGGGCGCGCTGAACGATCGCGTCCTATTTGTCGGTGGATGCGCAGCTGGATTGCTGGTGACCGATGCCGCGCGCCCGCCCGTGCGCGCGACCGTCGACGTTGACCTGATCACCGAAGTGGCCTCGCACGCCGACTACTACGCGTTTGCCGACTCGCTGCGCGCCGCCGGCTTTCGCGAAGATGTGGGCGAGATCAATTGCCGCTGGAGGCTTGGGTCGCTGACCGTGGACGTGATGCCCACCGATGAGGCGATCCTCGGTTATGCAAATCGGTGGTACGGACCCGCTATCGCGCACGCGTCGACGGCAGTGCTCCCCGATGCGCAATTAATTCGCCTCATTACTGCGCCCTTTCTGATTGCGACGAAGCTCGAGGCATTCTACGGGCGGGGCTCCGGCGACTACGCGCGCAGCCATTGCATCGAGGACATCATGGCCATCGTGGATGGCCGTCCGGAGATGTTCGATGAAATCGCAGCCGCACCGGCCAATGTGGTTGAGTATCTGGGCAGCGACGAGGAGCAGGGTCGGGTGCCGATTGTGATGGAGCGGCTGCGGCGAATTGCCATGCCCATGGCGCGGTCATGATTCCCCCGGAGATCCGCGCAGAACTGCTCAAGCGCATGCGCTCTGCGGAACTGGAGCACGATGTTCGCATCGTGCTCGCTGTGGAGTCCGGCAGTCGGGCTTGGGGGTTTGCCTCGCCGAACAGCGACTACGACGCGCGTTTCATCTACGTCAATCGTCCCGAGTGGTACCTGTCGGTATCGCTCGAGGAGCAGCGCGATGTCATCGAATACCCGATCGTCGATGACGTGGATCTGAATGGCTGGGATCTGCGCAAGGCACTGCGCCTGCTGTGGAAATCAAACCCGGCCTTCGTCGAGTGGATTCAGTCGCCTATCGTTTATCGTGAGGCGAACCAGTTCGGTGCCGACGCCCGCGCGCTGCTGCCGAGCGTGTACTCCGTCCAGCGCGGCATGCATCACTACCGCAGCATGGCGAAGACGAACTATCGAGGCTACTTGCGCGAGGCAGAAGTGCCGCTGAAAAAGTACTTCTACGTGCTGCGCCCACTGCTGTCGGTACGGTGGCTGGAGCGGTACGGCACGCCAGCCCCGATCGAGTTCCAGCGCCTGATGCCACTGGTGGAAGACGATCGGGATCTGACGCAGGCGATCGAGTTCCTGTTGGAGCAGAAGCGTGCGGCGCCAGAGTTGGGCCGTGGCCCGGCCGTGCCGGTGCTGCAGGCCTTTATCGAGCAGGAGCTGGACAGGCTCGAGGCTATCGAGCCACCGGTCGTTCGGCCGGGTGCGGCGGCCCCGGTGTTGAACCAGCTCTTCCGACGAATCCTTAGCGAGACGTGGTCGCCGGTGTGACGCCCACGCTCGTTCTTCTCCCTGGCCTCGACGGTACCGGCGAGCTCTTCGCGCCGCTGTTGAGCGCATTGGGAGACGCCGTTCCGATGGTGGTCGTGAGGTATCCAGACACGCCCGGCGACTACGCGGCGCATGAAGTCGCGGCACGCGCGGCCTTGCCGAAGGATCGGCCGTATGTGCTGCTTGGCGAGTCG
>JBIITU010000188.1:0-6421 GCA_044340335.1 Steroidobacteraceae bacterium | reverse complement strand
CGGCGGGCGGTGTCAGACTGTCCCCGGGCCGAACTCGCAGTAGTCTTCGCGCTCGACCAGGTCGAACGTGAACAGGAACTTGGCCATGCCGGTCAGCACGGCCATCGTCATGCCGAGTTCGAAGATCTGGCCGTCGTCGAGAAAGCGACGCAGGCGCGCATGCAGCTCGGCATCGAGACTAGCGCCAGGCTGCTGCAGCGACATCCGCGCCGCAATCTCGAGGATCGCGCGCTCTTCCTCACTCCAGACCGGAGCGCCCGGCTCGTCGATCGCGCGCAGCTGTGCCTCGGTGAAGCCTGCCCGGGCCGCATCGACGCGATTTCCCTTGTTGCAGAAAGCGCAACCGTGCAGCGTGGACAAACGCAGGCGCACCAGCTCCTTGAAGCGCACCGGGACACGCCCGCCGTAGAAGACCTCGGCATAAAAGCGCGCGTACCAATCGAACATGTGCGGCGCATTGGCGGCGACCTCTATGAAGGTCGCATCCCCGCGCAGTGCAAGAGCACGTTCGCGCGAAGCTCGCATCGCGTCGTTCAGCATCTCAACTGGCACGCGCGGCAGCTGTGGCGTCGGTTTCATGTCAGCCTCCGATCGCAGGCTTGGCGATACCGACCCATGCCGCGACGATCAGCAGCACCCAGATCGACAGCACGAACGGCCGGGTCTTGGCGAACGCGCCGGTGACGGTGGCTTCGAGCGCGGGTGTGGAACCCGTGCTGAGGATCTGGCGCAGCGCAGGCCCGAGCTCCCGGCCGCGCAGGCGGATCATGATTCCGCAGAAAAGCATTGCAGCGAACAGCAGGAACTTGATCGAGACCCAGTCGGCGAAGATGTGTCCCGTGCCTTGCAGGCCTGTCCAGCCGTCCCACAGCAGCCCGGCGAGCAGCACCCAGCGCCAGACGAGATCGATACGGCGGAGTTTCTCGGCAATGGGCTGGCCCTGGTAATGGTGGATGGCCCAGACCATCCACAACCATCCGGCGCTGATGCCCCACAGCACGACGAAGCCGATTGCCGGCATCCGCACGAGGCCAAGCATTGCGGCCAGGCTGTAGCCGACCGGCAGCATCAGCACGAGGCAGTAGCGTGGAATCTGGTCGATCCACGCGAGGATCTGCATCGCGGTGCGTCGTGACGCGATATCCAGCGATGCGTTCCTGACCAGCCGCGCCGAATAGAACACGCCAATGTCCGCACCGAGCCAGTAGACGAACAGCAGCAAGTGGGCCAGTTTCAGCAGGAAATAGAACTCGGCGGACATGCCATCCCTCGGGTGTCTGGCCGCCGCCCGGGCGGGCAGCGACGCGTCAATCCTGCTACTGTAACGGCCTCCCTGATCCAGAGGAACTGCGCATGGAAACCACGCGCCGCGCTGCGCTGCATCTGCTGTCCGCCGCTGCCGTCATGGCGCCGCTGGTCGCGCCCGCCGTGGCCACTACTGCAGAGTCGCCGCCGCCGGGCGCGGGCCCAGCCCGCGACCGCCTCGCCGTGCAGCGGGCCGCGCGCGACTGGATTCGCGCCTTCAAGAGCGGCGACTTCGAGGCCCTCATGGCGCTCTACGAACCAGACGCATATGTCGCGCTGCACGGCCAGCCCGTCCTGCGTGGCATCGAAGCGGTCCGCGCCTACTTCGAGCCGCGCGTCGGCCGTGGTCAGGTCGAGTTCCTGCTCGACATCGAGCGCATCGATGTCCGTGGTGGCATCGCCCACCTGATCTCCGGTTACTGGTTCACGCTCGATCTGCCTGGCCAGCCGCGTTACGAAGATGCCGGGCGCTCGTTGCTGATCTACCGCCGGACTGCGCGCGGCCAGTGGCGCATCCACGTCGACATCGACCAGGACACGCCGGACATCGTGTTTCCGCCGCCACCGACCGCGCGCTGAAGACAGGCGCGGGCCGCGCGCCCGCCTCGCGCGACCCGTTTCGTTTTTCTGAGGAGTTCGAGCATGCCGATCGCACGCATCAACAATCACAACATGTATTACGAAGTGCTCGGCCAGGGCGATCCGGTGCTGTGCATGGGCGGCTGGGGCACCTTCTGTCACGACAACCATCATCATCTGGCGCGCGGCTTGACCGACCGCTACCAGGTCATCCTGTTCGACTATCGCGGCATCTGCGATTCCGACGACGACCTGAGCGTGCCGTCGACGATGGCACTGCATGCGCAGGACGCGATCGCCCTGCTCGACCATCTCGGCCTGCGCAACGTGCATCTGGTCGGCCTCGTCGGCATGGGCGCCTGCGTCTGCCAGGAGATTGCCATCCGTCGCCCCGACCTCGCGCGGTCGATGCTGAACACCGGCGCCTGGTGCGAGGTGGACGACTTCCTGCGCGATCAGCTCGAGATGTTCCGCTGGATTCATCGCTGCGTCGGCTTCGAGGCCTTCCAGAAAGCCGTCACGCTGCTGTCGTTCACGCCGGATTACTACATCGAGAACAAGTCGAAGCTGCTGGGTCCGCAAGGTGGCTGGAAGGAACTCAACGGCCGACTGACAGCGCACGGTCGGCTGATCGACGCCTGCGTCGGCTTTGAATCGAAGTCGCGACTGGGAGCCGTGCGCTGCCCCTCGCTGATCATCCATGCTGCGCTCGATGTCGTGACCAGTCCCCGCACAACGGTGCCGATCGAGAAGGCGATCCCGGGCGCCGTGGGCGAAACCTGGGACGATCTTGCGCATGTGGTCGCAGGCAAGGAATTGAAGATTCGCTTTGCGAAGCGGCTGTTCGACTGGCTCGAGAGTTGCTGAACCCCGGTGAACCCGCTCAGCCACCTGCCGCGCATTACTCGCATCATCCTGATCGCGAACGTGCTGGTGTTCGCGTTGCAGTTCGCCCTGCCCGGCCTGCTCGAGTCCTGGCTCGCGCTGTGGCCGCTGGGAGTCGCGTTCCAGCCGTGGCAAGTGCTGACCTACGCCTTCCTGCACGGCGGCCTCATGCATCTGGTCCTGAACATGTACGGCATGGTCATGTTCGGCGCGGATCTCGAACGAAACTGGGGCCCGAATCGCTACCTTCGTTTTTATCTCGTCAGCGTGCTGGCCGCAGCGCTGACGCAGCTCGCGGTGACCGCGTGGCTGGGCCAGGCGCTGCCGACGGTGGGTGCGTCCGGTGGCGTATTCGGCCTGTTGCTCGGTTACGCCGTGATGTTTCCGGACCGACGAATCGTGCTGCTGTTTCCGCCGATTCCGATGCCGGCCTGGGTGTTCGCATTGCTGTTTGCCGCGATATCACTCGTACTCGGCGTCACCGGCACGCAAAGCGGCGTCGCGCATTTCGCGCACCTCGGCGGCATGCTCGGCGGCCTTTTGCTGCTGCGGCGCTGGTCTGGCGGGCGACGCTGAACGACGCAACCGCGCCGCAACGCTTCAAATGCGCAGTTCGCGCCAGCGGCCGGAGCGCCAGCGCAGGAACATGCTGCTGCCGAGCAGCATCGCGTACACCATCAGCGCAAGCCAGCCACCGAGTGCGCCCATGCCGAACTGCGGCAGCCCATCGATCCAGCCCTGACCCGGCGCGAAAATCAGCACGTGCGCCAGCGGGATGAACAGGCACCATGACGCCAGCAGCGCGGTGAGCGCAGGCACCCGCGTATCGCCGGCCGCGCGCAGGCAGAAGCTCGAGCCAAAGTACAATCCGTCGAAAGCCTGGTAGACGGCGGCAGGCCAGATCACGATGGCGGCAACCGCAAGCGTCGCGGCGGCTGCCTCATCGGCAGACGCCAGGAAGACCGGCATCAGCCACGGGCCGGCCACCAGAAACGCGCCTGCAATGCAAAGCATCAGTGCCGAGCACATGATGATCACCGCTGTGCCGACGCGTGCCGCCCAGTCACGCTGGCCAGCGCCGATGCACTGCCCGACGAGGGTGGTGCCTGCGGTCGCGAGTCCCAGCGTCGGCAGGTACGCCAGCGATGTCAGCATCATGACGATCTGGGTCGCGGCCGCATCAGCGCTACCCACCCGCGCGATCATCAACTGGAACAACGCGACGCCCAGCACGTCGGCGCCGTACATGACTCCAACCGGCGCACCGACCTTGAGCATCCGCAGCACCAGCGGGCCATCGGGCCGCCACGTCAGGCGTGTCCGGTATGGCACTGCATAACGGTTCGACAGCAGGAAGCCGAACGCCAGCAGCAAGCCGACCAGTTGTGCGGCGTTCGTGCCCCAGGCAGCGCCCGCCATGCCCAGCTGCGCTTCGAACATCAGCCACTCGTTCGCCGGCACGTTGGCGAGAGTCGTGCATCCTGCAACCAGCAGCGTCACGCGCGTTGCTCCGATGCCGTTGAAGAAACCCATCAGCACCCAGACCATGGAGCCGAGCACGGCGCCCCACATGCGCGGCTCCCAATACGCGATCGCGAGGCTCTCGATGTCAGCCGGGAGTCGAAAGGGCGCGAGCAGTGCCGGACCCAGCGCCGCGACGACGAAGAACAGCGGCGCGCTGACCAACGTCGCCCACAGCGCACTCCATGTGGCCTGCGACGCGCGCGCCCGCCGACGCGAGCCTGCCGCCTGGGACACGAAGGTCTGCACCGCGAGCCCCACGCCGCTGATGACCAGAATGAAGAACGTCATCAGCCAGTAGATCGAACCCATCGCGGCGACCGCGTCAGTGGAGAGTCGGCCGACGAACCAGGTGTCGGTCAGGTTCAGTACCGCCTGGATGGCGTTGGTGACCATCAGCGGCGCGGCGAGCTTCAGGATCGCCGTGAGATCGACGCGCGCAACGCCCGACGCGTCGACGCGCTGCGCCGGCAAGTGGCGCGCCGGCACTAAGTCGGCGTCAGGGCTCATGGCGCTGGAAACCGCGCGCCAGGCCCTGCGCGACCGCCAGCATCAGCACGCAGATCGCGGCGCACACCCAGGCCACGCCTGCCAGCCCGAGGCCTGCCACCAGTGGATAAGCGAGTTGTCCGACGCTGTCGCCACCGCGCTGCAGCAGTGTGTCGATCAGGCTCTTGCTCTTGAACTTGCTCTCCGGGTTGAGCACCGTGAAGAGCATTTCGCGGATCGGCTTGAACAGGCCATAGTCGACGCCGCGCCGCAACACCTGCGTCGCCAGCAGCACCGCGCCGATCGGCATCAGCGCGAGCAGGACCAGTGAGCCGATCAGCAGCACCGGGATGGCGGCAAGTGCGAGCCGCATGCCGCCGCGACGCGTCAGCCAGGCGACGACCAGCGACTGAAACAACAGCGACACGACGTTGACGAAGAAGTCGATGCGCGCGAACAAAGACGCGCGCGACTCGAGTGTCTGATAGGCGGCTTCGACGTACTTCGCCTGTTCGTTGTACATGAAGCCGCCGAGGATCTGGCCAGCGACGATCAGCGAGGCGATGCCCAGCAGGTACGGTGAAGTCGCAAGGCGCCTGAGGTCATCGACGGCGCGCCCGCCGACAGCGACATCGAGTGCCCGGGCAGCGCGCGGATCGGCGCCCAGGCTGCGTGCCTGCGCCCAGCGCCCTGCAAACGCTGCGGCACCGATCATGGCGCACGCGATGGCGATGACGACCGACGGACCCAGTCGCTCGATGAACAGCGAATTGAACAGCGGCCCCGCGAGGGCACCGGCACTGCCGCCGGCCGCGATGTAGCCGAACACCCGCTTGGCTGCTTCGCTGCGCCAGGCATCGACCATGGTGCTCCAGAACACGCTGATCATGAACAGGTTCAGGGAGCTGACTGCGACGAAATAGACCGCTCCGATCGTGCGCGCATCGAGGTTCAGCTGCAGCGCCAGCGCGAGCGCGGCGAACAGCAACACGACGAAACCGTAGATGGATGCCAGCAGCAGACGTCGCGGAATCCGCGCCACGGCAAACCAGTAGATCGGCAGGATCGCAAGCATGACGACGAAAGTCGCGTAGAACAGATTGCCGATCTGGTCGCGGCCGACCTCGAGCGCGAACGCTTCGCGCAAGCTGCGCAGCATGTAGTACCCGCCCAGCAGCGCGAAGTAGGCCAACGCACTCGACAGCAAAGCGCCCCGCTCGGCCGCCGCCACACCACGCCCCCCGGCGGGACCGGCCGTGCTGCCGGCCCCGTGCACTGGCGTCAGCTCGCTCACGCGGCGACGGCCTGCAGGGTTCCCGTGAGATGCGCCCGCTCTCCTTGCGCATCGCGCAGCGCAAATCCCAGGCAGGCGGCGTCACGCCAGTGCTGCAGCATCACCCAGGCTGGCAGGTAGACCGGCAGCTTGAAGTCCACTGCGTAACGCACTGCGCCGGCAAAGGCGTCGGGGGGCAGCTCTGCGGCACAGCGCGCCAGCGACCACATGCCATGCGCGATCGCAGCCTGGAAGCCGAACAACCTCGCTGTGACGTCAGCCAGATGAATCGGGTTGACGTCGCCGGACAGCCGGCCGTACTGCCGGCCGAGTCCCGCCGGCGCGCGAAATCCGGCGGTGACGATCGGG
>JBIITU010000010.1:0-23185 GCA_044340335.1 Steroidobacteraceae bacterium | reverse complement strand
AGTCCGCAGCGGGTGAAGAGGCGCTCATGGCGCCGATGTTAGAGCAGCGGCGTGCTCGGCGCGTCGCTCAGCGTTGCCGAGGCGTCAGGAACACGCCGAAGTAGCCTTCAGGATGCATGCCGACGATGAGCTGCGAGTCGCGGTTGTCACGCAGCCGCGCGAATGGCAGGCCGTGCCGGCCGATCCAGTCCAGCCGTTCCTGCCAGGCGGGCCGGGCGCTGAAGTCCAGCGTGGCGTCGAGCTGGCGCGTCGCGAGGCTGGCGGGAGCCGCGGTGTCGAGGCGCAAAGCGCCGCGTTCCTCGGCTTCGGCCAGCGCACCGGCGCCGCCCGTCAGCAGGATCAGCAGCACCGCAATCGTTCCTCGTGACATCGCAACCGCCTTCGTGTCGGCCGCCGACGGCAGCCTGGACGAAAGCTTGAGCTGCCCGCGGCGGCATTGCAGGCCGGCAATGCGGAACCGCGATGCCGCTAAC
Source organism: Steroidobacteraceae bacterium (assembly GCA_044340335.1). Lineage (GTDB taxonomy): Bacteria > Pseudomonadota > Gammaproteobacteria > Steroidobacterales > Steroidobacteraceae > UBA964. The sequence continues at coordinate 22,712 of JBIITU010000010.1, read as the reverse complement.
GCGGGGCCGGATTATTGTCGCGACGCTATGTCGGATATCGGGCGCACCGGCCCCGGCAGGCGAAAAAAAGGACGAGCCGCGGGGCTCGTCCTTCTGATTGAAGCACTCGGGGGATTGCCCGAGTCTGTCAGCTTCGGAAACCTACTCGCAGAGGCTCTCCATGTAACCCTGAGCCACCGGTGACAGCCGCTTCATGGCGAGCGCGCGCGCCTTCGGGGCGTCCACGAGGTGCTCGAGCGGCCCGGAGACCAGCATGCTGCGGACCTGTGGATCCTTGCGGGACAGCGCAGCCATCTTGTTGAGCACCGTGAAGCCGCGGTTGATCTTGGCGGCCGGCGCGCGGCGCTGCTCGATGGAACGGGCCAGATACTGACCGAAGCGGGAGTAGAGGAAGTAGTCGTCGTCCCCCACATGAAATCTGGCTTCGGCGAAGAAGTCGGGAAAGTTCTTTTCCAGGTATGCGTTCACCTTGAAAAGCCGCGGTGATTGGGATTCCTGCCCAGACAGCGCCAGTAACTTCTTCATTTCAGTCTTGCCACACCTCCGAGGGTCCAGAGAACCATTTCTGGACGTCACGAGCGGTACCACACCTCGCAACGCGCGCGCACGTTAAGACACGCGCGCTTCGCGTGCAATACCTCGACGAAAAAAATTCTGCGCGGCGTGTCACAGCGCGCGCGAGCGCGGGCGCGGCGGTTCAGTCGCCGCTGCGCGTGTCGGCTTCGAGCGCGTCGTCGACGCGCGACTTGCTGCTCGCCACCGTCGCCTCGACATGACGCCCGACGGCGCGCGCGGCATCCGAGGGACGCGCGTCGCGGTCGATCTCGACGCCTGCGGCGCCGACGCTGTCGAGCGTGTCGTCGATCGTGGTGTTGGCGTCTTCGACCTGGCGCAGCGTGAGCCAGGCGACGAGCCCGAGAACGATGACGATGCCGATCAGTCTGAACATGGCGCCTCCGCGGGCCTGGGCGGCCCGTCGCCCGGCAGCTTGCGCCCCGCAGCCGGCGCGCCTCAAGCTGCCGGCCTGCAAACTGAGGAATCGCGCATGTCCGAGCCGGATCCCGCCCCGCTGCCGACGCTCTCGAGCTTCGCGCCTGGCATCCGCGCGCTCGTGTTCGGTGGCAGCGGCGCAATCGGTTCCGCGTTCGTCCGTGCGCTCGCGACGCATCCGCGGGTCGCGGCGCTGCACGTCGCAGCGCGCGATCCCGTTCTCGCGCTGCCCGCGAGCCTGCAGGCGCAGGCGACCGCGCAGCTGCAGGGCCACGCCTTCGACCTGACCGACGAAGCCAGCATTGCCGCGACCGTCGCGGCGGCGAGCGCGGCGGGGCCGCTGGATCTGGTGCTGGTTGCGACCGGCAGGCTGCATGCGGGGGCACAGCTGCAGCCGGAGAAATCCTGGCGCAGCCTGACGCCGGAAGCGCTCGCGCAGGCCTTTGCGCTGAACGCGACGGGGCCGGCGCTGATCGCGAAGCATGCGCTCGACCGGCTGTCGAGCGGCCGCAAGGCGGTGTTCGCCGCGCTGTCGGCCCGGGTCGGGTCGATCGAAGACAACCGGCTCGGTGGCTGGCATGCCTACCGCGCCTCGAAGGCGGCGCTGCACATGCTGCTGCGCGGCTTCGCGATCGAGCTCGCGCGTCGCAACCCGACGGCGCTATGCCTCGGGCTGCACCCAGGGACGGTCGACAGCGCGCTGTCGCGCCCGTTCCAGTCGGGAGTTGCGCCCGCCAGGCTGTTCACGCCGGATCGCTCCGCCGCGGCGTTGCTCGATGTGATCGACCAGCGCAGCGTCGCCGATTCAGGGCGCGCCTGGGCCTGGGACGGCCAGCCGATCCCGTTCTGAACGGTGCGCGGCGCTCAGCGCAGCCGCGTCAGGCCCGGCACGCGCTCGAAGGCGGTGTCGAAGCTGACCAGCGTGTCGATGCCGTGCTGCTGCATGACGGCGGCATGCAGAGCGACGCGCACCGGCAGGGTCGGGTACTGCAGCACCAGCTGCTTGGCGCGCTCGAGGCCATCGCGATCCACCGCGAGCACGTCGTCGACCACGCGCAGCAGCGCATCCATCGCGAGCTGGATGTAGCCGCGCCGATCGAGAGCTGCGTAGCGATGCAGGATCTCGTTCAACGCTTCGGCATCGGTGACGAGCCGCGTGCGCGCGCTGACCAGGCTCTCGAGCCGGCGCTGCGCATCGACTTTGTTGGGATGCGCGGCGCCCACCAGGTACATCGCGACGTTCGAATCGATGAACACCATGTCAGTGCCCGCCGTGCTCAGTAGCCAGGGTCGCCAGCGGCGGCATAGCCGCGCTCGATGTCCGTCGTCAGGCGCTCGATAGGGCCGGTCGGGCCGGTGTGCCGCACGGCGGTGCGGATGGCATCGAGTTTGCGGTCGATGTCCGCGCTGGACTCACGCCGCCGCGCCGCGACGATAGCCTGCCGCACCCATTCGGCGACCGACAGGCCGCGAGCCGCGGCGGATTGCTGCAGCGCAGCGAAGTCGGAATCCTCGAGTAACACCTGCAGTCGCTTTGTCATGTATGTGAGTCTGAATGACTCATTACCATGAGTAAAGAACCCCGGAAATTCCTTGTGCATGGCGGTCGAAGCATTAGTATCGAGAAAAGAGCGACACACGGGCCCTGCGGGCCACCAGTGCGCCGACCCACATCGTTAAGGAGTCCGCCTGTGAGCCCATCCGATGACGGCCTGACCGTCCCTGCCGCGCGCCCGGCGCTGCACACGACCCGCCCCGGCAAGCAGGGCCTCTACGACCCGCAGTACGAGCACGACGCCTGCGGCGTCGGCTTCGTCGTCGACATCAAGGGCCGCAAGTCCAATGCGATCCTGAAGCAGGCCATCCAGGTGTTGAAGAACCTCGACCATCGCGGCGCCTGCGGCTGCGAGGTCAACACCGGCGACGGCGCCGGCGTGCTGATGCAGATGCCGCACGCCTTCCTGAAGGACGCCGCGAAGAAGGCGCACATCAACCTGCCCGAGGCCGGCCAGTACGCCAGCGGCCTGATCTTCATGCCGCGCAACCCGACGCAGCGGCGTCGCATCGAAGAAGTGTTCGCCCGCGTCGTGCAGTCCGAGGGTCAGGTCTACCTGGGCGCGCGCACCGTGCCGGTCAACAACTCGATGCTGGGCGAAACGGCGAAGGCCAGCGAACCGTTCATCCGCCAGGTGTTCATCGGTCGTGGCGAGGAAACGCCTGATGAGGCCGCGTTCGAGCGCAAGCTCTACGTGATCCGCAAGCGCGCCTACAGCGAGATCCGCGTCTCGACGGTCGGCGGCGCCGAGTACTGGTACGTCGCTTCGCTGTCGCACAAGACCCTCGTCTACAAGGGCATGCTGACGACGATGCAGTTGGACGAGTACTTCCCCGACCTGCAGAACCCGCTGATGGAAACCGCCATCGCGCTGGTGCACTCGCGCTTCTCGACCAACACCTTCCCGAGCTGGGACCGCGCGCATCCCTATCGCTACATCGCGCACAACGGCGAGATCAACACGCTGCGCGGCAACATCAACTGGATGAAGGCGCGCGAGGCGCTGCTCGAATCCGAGATCTTCGGCGAGGACGTCGACAAGCTGAAGCCGATCGTCAACGTCAACGGCAGCGACTCGTCGATGTTCGACAACGTGCTCGAGCTGATGGTGCTGGGCGGGCGGCCGCTGCCGCACGCGATGATGATGATGATCCCCGAGCCCTGGTCGAAGCACGAGACCATGGACCCGGCGCGGCGCGCGTTCTACCAGTTCCACTCGAGCATCATGGAGCCCTGGGATGGCCCCGCCGCGATTGCGTTCACGGATGGCCGGCAGATCGGCGCCGTGCTGGATCGCAACGGCCTGCGCCCCGGGCGCTACTGGGTCACCAAGGATGACCTCGTCGTGCTGTCGTCGGAGTCGGGCGTGCTCGACATCCCGCAGGATCGCGTGCTGCGCAAGGGCCGTCTGCAGCCCGGGCGCCTGTTCCTCGTCGATACGGTGCAGCAGCGCATCATCGAAGACGAGGAGATCAAGCGGCAGATCGTCACCGAGCGGCCGTACGCCGAGTGGTTGAAGCAGCACCTCGTCAACCTCAAGGACCTGCCGGCCGCGCCCGAAGTGCCGACGCCCGAGCCCGAGACACTGCTGCAGCGGCAGGTCGCGTTCGGCTACACGTTCGAGGACCTGCGCATCCTGATGGCGCCGATGGCGCGCGATGGCAACGAGGCCGTCGGCTCGATGGGCAACGACACGCCCCTGGCTGCGCTGTCGCAGAAGTCGCGCCTGCTGTACGACTACTTCAAGCAGCTGTTCGCCCAGGTCACCAACCCGCCGATCGACAGCATCCGCGAGGAGATCGTCACGTCATCCGACGTCTGGCTGGGCTCCGAGGGCAACCTGCTGACGCCGAATCCAACCGACTGCCGTCGCATCGAGCTCAAGGGCCCGGTGCTGACCAACGAGGAATTCGCGAAGGTGCGTCGTCTCGCGCTGCCCGGCATCAAGGCCGGCACGCTGCCGATCCTGTTCCGCGCCTCGCGCGGCGAAGACGGCCTCGTCAAGGCGATGGAAGATCTGTTCGCCGCCGCGCGCCGCATGATCGAAGAGGAAGAGATCAACGTCCTGATCCTCAGCGACCGCGGCGTCAATCGCGAGTTCGCGGCGATCCCGTCGCTGCTGGCGGTGTCCGGCCTGCACCACTACCTGATCCGCGAAGGCCTGCGCATGCGCGTCAGCCTCGTCATCGAGACGGGCGAGGCGCGCGAGGTGCATCACTTCGCATTGCTGATCGGCTACGGCTGCAGCGTCATCAATCCGTATCTGGCGTTCGAGACGCTCGACGGCATGATCCGCGACGAAATGCTGCCGAACGTCGACCACAAGATCGCGTGCATGAACTTCGCCAAGGCAGCGACCAAGGGCGTGGTCAAGGTCATGTCGAAGATGGGCATCTCGGCCGTGCAGAGCTACCACGGCGCGCAGGTGTTCGAGGCCGTCGGCCTGCGCCAGGACGTCATCGACGAATACTTCACCGGCACGGCATCGCGGATCGGCGGCATCGGCCTCGACGTGATCGCCGAGGAAGTGCTGATGCGGCATCGCGTCGCGTTCGCCGAGCGCCCGGTCTCGACGCCGGTGCTGCCGACCGGCGGCCAGTACCAGTGGCGCTCCGATGGCGAGTTCCACCTGTTCAACCCCGAGTCGATCCACCGGCTGCAGAAGTCGGTGCGCACCGGCAGCTACCAGACCTACAAGTCGTTCGCCGAGCTGATCGACGATCGCTCCAGGAACCTGTCGACGCTGCGCGGCCTGCTCGAGTTCAAGCAGGGCGAGCCGGTGCCGATCGAGGAAGTCGAATCGGTCGAGAGCCTGATGAAGCGCTTCAAGACCGGTGCGATGAGCTATGGCTCGATCTCGAAGGAAGCGCACGAAACCCTCGCGATCGCCATGAACCGCATCGGCGGCAAGAGCAACACCGGCGAGGGCGGCGAGGATCCGGAGCGCTACATCCCGCTGCCGAACGGCGACTCGAAGAACTCGGCAATCAAGCAGGTGGCATCGGGCCGCTTCGGCGTGACCAGCGAATACCTGGTCAACGCCCGTGAGTTGCAGATCAAGATGGCGCAGGGCGCGAAGCCCGGCGAGGGCGGCCAGCTGCCAGGCAGCAAGGTGTATCCGTGGATCGCGAAGACGCGGCACACGACCGCCGGCGTCGGGCTCATTTCGCCGCCGCCGCACCACGACATCTATTCGATCGAGGACCTGGCCGAGCTGATCCACGATCTCAAGAACGCGAACCGCGATGCGCGCGTCAGCGTCAAGCTGGTCGCCGAAGTCGGCGTCGGTACGATCGCCGCCGGCGTCGCCAAGGCGCATGCCGATGTCGTGCTGATCAGCGGCTATGACGGCGGTACCGGCGCTTCGCCGCTGACGTCGACGACGCACGCCGGCCTGCCCTGGGAGCTGGGTCTCGCCGAGGCGCACCAGACGCTGGTGCTGAACAACCTGCGCAGCCGCGTCGTCGTCGAGACCGATGGCCAGCTCAAGACCGGTCGCGACGTCGCGATCGCCGCGCTGCTCGGCGCCGAGGAGTTCGGCTTCGCGACCGCGCCGCTCGTGACGGTGGGCTGCATCATGATGCGCGTCTGCCACCTGAATACCTGCCCGGCGGGCGTCGCGACCCAGGATCCGCGGCTGCGCGAGAAGTTCGCCGGCAAGCCGGAGCATGTCGTCAACTACATGCGCTTCATCGCGCAGCACCTGCGCGAGATCATGGCGCAGCTGGGCTTCCGCCGGCTCGAGGAGATGGTGGGCCGCGTCGACATGCTCGAGCCGCAGGCCGCCGTCGACCACTGGAAGGCGCACGGCTTCGACTTCACCAACATCCTGTACCAGCCGGATCTCGGGCAGGAAGTCGGTCGCTACCAGACCCAGCTGCAGGACCATGGTCTCGAGAAGTCGCTCGACATGACGACGCTGCTCGAGCTGTGCCGCCCCGCGATCGAGCACGGCCGCAAGGTCGAGGCGACCATCCCGGTGCGCAACGTCAATCGCGTCGTCGGCACGATCACCGGCAGCGAGATCACGAAGCGCCACGGTGCCAAGGGCCTGCCGGACGACACGATCCGGCTGCGCTTCACGGGCTCCGCCGGCCAGAGCTTCGGCGCGTTCATCCCGCGCGGCATGACATTCACGCTCGAAGGCGACGCCAACGACTACGTCGGCAAGGGCCTGTCTGGCGGGCGCCTGATCATCAAGCCCGACGACCGCGCGACCTTCGCGGCCGAGGACAACATGATCATCGGCAACGTCGCGCTGTACGGCGCCACGGGTGGCGAGGTGTTCGTGCGCGGCATGGCCGGAGAGCGCTTCGCGGTCCGCAACAGCGGCGTCGACACGGTCGTCGAGGCGGTCGGCGACCACGGCTGCGAGTACATGACCGGCGGTCGCGTCGTCGTGCTCGGGCCGACCGGGCGCAACTTCGGCGCGGGCATGTCCGGTGGCGTCGCCTATGTCTACGACGACAGCGGCGATTTCGCCAAGCGCGTCAATGCGCAGATGGTCGATGTCGATCGCGTCGCCGATGCCGACGAGGCAATGCAGTTGCGCGCGCTGATCGAGAAGCACGCGACGCTGACGGGCAGCCGCAAGGCAACGCGGCTGCTCGAATCCTGGGAGACGCAGCTGCCGCGCTTCGCGCGCGTGATCCCGAAGGATTACAAGCGCGTGCTCGCCTGCCTGAAGCGGGCCCACGACCAGGGCCTGTCGGGCGACGACGCGATCATGGCGGCATTCGAAGAGAACTCACGCGACCTCGCGCGCGTGGGCGGCAACTGATTCGGACCTTATTCACATGGGCAAGCCAACCGGTTTCATCGAATACCTGCGCGAGCTGCCGCTCGACCGCAGTCCTTCCGAGCGCATCGGCGACTGGAAGGAATTCCATCACCACATGGACGACAAGCACCTGCGCCAGCAGGCTGCGCGCTGCATGGATTGCGGCGTGCCGTTCTGCCACACCGGCAAGTTGATGAGCGGCGGCGCCTCGGGCTGCCCGGTCAACAACCTGATCCCGGAGTGGAACGACCTCGTGTATCGCGGCCTGTGGCGCGAGGCGCTCGACCGGCTGCACAAGACCAACAATTTCCCGGAGTTCACCGGCCGCGTCTGCCCGGCACCCTGCGAAGGCTCGTGCGTGCTCGGCATCAACGCGCCGCCGGTCACGATCAAGAACATCGAGAACACGATCATCGAACGCGGCTGGGAAGAGGGCTGGGTGCTGCCGAATCCGCCGGACAAGCGCACCGGCAAGCGGGTCGCGGTGGTCGGTTCGGGCCCGGCCGGGCTCGCCGCCGCGGCGCAGCTCAACAGCGTCGGCCACAACGTCACCGTGCTCGAGCGCGCCGATCGTCCGGGCGGGCTGCTGACCTATGGCATCCCGAACATGAAGCTCGACAAGAACGACATCGTCATGCGCCGCGTGCGCCTGATGGAAGAGGAAGGCATCAAGTTCGTCTGCAATGCGAACGTCGGTGACAACGTCGAGCCGATGCTGCTGACGAAGGATTTCGACGCCGTCGTGCTGTGCACGGGCGCGACGCTGCCGCGCGACCTTGCGGTGGACGGCCGCCAGCTCAAGGGCGTGCATTTCGCGATGGACTACCTGACCGGCAGCACGCAGTGGCTGCTCGAGTCGGCGGCCGCCAAGGCGCCGGCCAAGGGTGCCGCGAAGTCCGCAGCGCGCAGCAGCGCGAAGGGCGTCGCGCCCATCGACGCGCGCGGCAAGGATGTCATCGTGATCGGCGGCGGCGACACCGGCACCGACTGCGTCGGTTCGGCGATGCGGCAGGGCTGCCGCACGCTGACCCAGTTCGAGATCATGCCGAAGCCGCCGCTCGAGCGCGCCGACGACAACCCGTGGCCGGAGTGGCCGCGCGTCTACAAGATGGACTACGGCCAGGAAGAAGCTGCGGCGAAGTTCGGCAGCGATCCGCGCGTCTATGTCACGACGGTCAAGAAGTTCATCGGCGACGACAAGGGCGCGGTCAAGGAACTCGTGACCGTCGAAGTCAGCTGGCAGAAGAACGAGCGCGGCCAGCTCGTGCCGGTCGAAGTGCCGGGCACGGAGAAGACGCAGCCCGCGCAGCTGGTGCTGCTCGCGATGGGTTTCCTCGGGCCCGAGCAGGGCCTGCTGCGCGACATGGGCATCGAAGTCGATGCGCGCAGCAACGTCGTCGCCGAGCACGAGCGCTACACGACCAACGTCAAGGGCGTATTCGCGGCGGGCGACTGCCGCCGCGGCCAGAGCCTCGTGGTCTGGGCCATCAACGAAGGTCGTGGCGCGGCGCGCGAAGTCGACCGCTACCTGATGGGGACGACCTCGCTGCCCTGAAGTCGCGCCAGCGCGCGCTTGAGGCGCGGCTGTTCCGGCTGCTGCGCGATGGCGGCGCGACACGCCGCGATCGCGGTCGCGCGCGCTGCCGGCGTCAGCGGCGGGCCACCAGCGCCCGCGAAGGCAACGACCCGCTGCGGATCGGCCGGGTCACTCGCGCGCCAGTCGCAGTCCGTCACCACGGCGTCGAGTCGCTCGGCGACATCGTAGCGGCGTCCATCCAGCGTCACGACATGCCGCAACACCCCGACGGACTGCTTGCGTCGCAGCTCGGCGCGGGCACCGGCTTCGTCGGCATCTGCGAGCGCCGTGTCGCGATAGGTCGCGAGCGCGCGCAGCGCGCCGGGCGCAGGCGGGCCGCCATCCTTGGCAACCGGATCGATGCCGGCGAGCAGACGCAGCCGGCGGCCGGGCGCCGTCAGGCTCCAGTAGGCCTCGTAGGCGCGTGAGCCATCTGCCTTGTCGCCAGTCTGCAGCGCGCGGCGTGCATCGACCGGCGCGATGCGCGTGCGCACCGGCGCGCCGAATTCGAGATCGGCGCGATCGAGCAGCACGCTGCCATCGGCTGCGAGCGCGCCGGACTGCGTGTTGCGCACCTCGACGCCGTCGCCCGCCTGCGCGAGGCCCAGGCTGTAGAACGCATTGTTGGCGCCGCCGGCGGGATAGAACGCGCTGTCCTCGATGTAGACGCGGCCATCGGCGACGCTGACGCGGCTCAGTTGCGCGAAGTCGCGCAGTTGGTGCGTGCCGTCGCTGCCGTAGTAATCGGCGTGCGCGCGCCACAGGCCAACGCTGTCGCGCCAGAACGGATGTGGCTCGGGCGCCGATGCGGCGCCCGCGGCGAGCGCCGTGCCGGCGAGTGGCACCGCGGCGACGGCGAGCAGGACAGTGATGCGGAGCGAATGTGGCATCACGCTACGCTGCACCGGGATCCACAAAAAGAAAAGGCCCCGCAAGCGGGGCCAGTTTGTCGTCGTCGTCCGGTCGATCGCCGTCAGCGCGCGGCAGCAGCCGTCATCAACTCACTTCAACGGGCGCCTATGTTCCGGTTGGGATGGTGGGAGTTACCCCGGTCTAACCAGACCCGCGCGTGCTCGCGCGTGAGGCCATTCCTGACGATCACGACAAAGGGTGATCGCTTGCCCGTGCCCGCTTTCGATTGCCAGATTTTCTGTTGTGAACCCTATGAAACCATGCGGCGCAAATCCAACAACTCGCGCCGCTTGAGCTGTTTGGTCGGTGTCACACCCCTGTAATCAGTCACTTGCGGGGGATGTCTCGATGCCGATGGCGTCCATTATACGCAACGCTGACGTGACCGCGATGTCTTCGAATCGCGACAGGCGGCACAGTTTCTACAGTTGCACGGCGCCGGGCGTCGTTTCGGCGCCGCCCAACCAGACCCGAAACCTTGCGCCGCTGCGGCCGGGCAGGTCCAGCGCCTCGACGCGGCCGCCATGATGCTCGGCGATCAGCCGGACGATGTAGAGGCCAAGGCCGAAGTGCGGCCGGCGCGCATCGCCGCTGCGTGACTGCCACAGCGACTCGAACAGCCGCTCGCGCCCCACGGCCGGCAGCGCCGGTCCCTCGTTGTCGACATCGAGTCGCAGCCCGTCGGCGTCGCGGCCGGCGCGCAGCACGATCGTGCTGCCAGCCGTGCTGAAGTCGACGGCGTTGTCGACCAGCTTGTCGAGCAACTGCATCATCAGCTCCGGCGCGCCCGTCATCGACAGGTCGCCGGTGTCGAGCTCGCAGGTGAACGCGCGTTCCGGAAACGCCGTCTGGTAAGCCGCTGCCGCGTCCTGCAGCAGCGCGCCGAGATCGAAGCGCTGCGTCTCGGCGGTCGCAATGGCATCTTCGACGCGGCTGGCCGCGCCCATCGCCGTCAGGATCGCCGCGAGTCGATCGCTGCCTTCGCGTGCGCGCGCCAGGTACTCGCGTGCCGCGGGCGTCGCGACTTCCGTGTCGAGATTGTCGAGCGAAGAACGCACGATGGTCAGCGGCGTGCGCAGTTCGTGCGCGAGCTTGCCGGCCAGCGTGCGCAGGTAGCTCGTGTACTCGTCGAGTCGACCCAGCAGCCGCGCGAAGCTGCGCGACACGTCGCCGAGTTCGTCCGGTGCCGCCGTGTCGGGGAAGTCGCTGGCGAGCAACCGCAGCGCAGCGGAGCGATGCGCGGCTGTCGATGCATCGAGGGCCTGTTCGGATGCGTTGCGCAGGCGTCGCAGCCTTGCGGTGAGCCACAAACTGAACAGCAGCACGGCGACCATCGCCAGCGCCGACACCAGCAGCGTCAGGTTCAGCAGTCGCGTCAGCGCGCGATCCCGCAGCACCAACCAGCGATCGGCAGCCTGCGCAACCTGCACCATGCCGAGGATGCGCTGGTCGGTATCGAACACCGGTGCGATGGCCGTGACGATCAACCGCTCCTCGCCGCGACTGGCGAGCAGCGCGCTGGCGGACTGGCCGGCGGCGGCGGCGCGGGCCTGGACGCTGTCGATGCGTCCCGGTTCCGTGTCGGTGACGCGCTCCGCCAGCGCCGTGCGCTGCATGAAGCCGCGGTACAGCTGCGACAGCAGCGCGTTGCCGGCGGTCAGCTGGCTGCGGCCTGGCAGCGCGTTGACCTCGGCCAGCACCGTGCCGCTTGCCGATGCCGCCTGGATGCGGATGCCGCTCTGGCGGAAGCGCGCGAGTTCGTCGCGCAGTTCGGGTGCCGCTGCGAGCAGCCGGCCGCGCGGCGCGAGCGTGTTCGTATAGAGACTGCCGACGCTGCTGGGGTCCGTGTCGCGCCGGTCACGGTCATCGTGCAGCACGCCGAGGCGTTCGCCCAGCATCGATAGCGGCAGCTGCAGTTCGAGGCGCCAGCCGGGCGCGTCACGCGACCAGTGGCCCGTGATCCGCGGCTCATCCAGCGCTTCCTGGCGGCCGAGCTCGCGCGTCACGATGCGGCGGCCGCGCACCGCGCCTGGGCCCGCTGCACCGATGAACACCTGCTGCAGCGCGCCGTCACGATCGGTGAATCCGAGCCAGATCCGGTCGCCGATCGACCCCGGTTCCAGCGGCAGCGAATCCGAACGGTCGAACACGAGCGTGGCGTCGTCGCTGCGCAGTTCGAGATACAGGTAACGCTCGTGCGTGCCGGCGCGCACTTCGAGCGTGGCGCTGCCCGGCGCGGCGTAGCGACGCTGCAGCCGCGGGCTGCGTGGCCATTCGCTCGGCAGCCCGTCGAGCACCGGGGCGGCGTGCAGCGCCATGGCTTCGAGGTCGAGCGGGCCGGGCGGCGCGGCGCTGTCCGGGCCGGTGGCGTCGCGCGTCAGCAGGTCGCGTCGGCCCTGCAGCGAGACCGCGATCGTCGTCGCGACGGCCTGCAGTGACAGGCGTTCCGCATCGCGCAGCGCGCTTTCCATTTCGCGCGCGTACTGGCAGCCGGCCCACGGCAGGGCGAGCGTGGTCAGGCCGAGCAGCAGCAGGCGGGTGCGGATCCGCATGGGTGTCGTCAGTCGTCCAGCCAGCGGTAACCCATGCCGTAGGCCGTGTGGATCGCGTCGAACTGCGGATCGACGGCCACGAACTTGCGGCGGATGCGCTTGATGTGCGAGGTGATCGTGCTGTCATCCAGCACGACGTTGGCGGCGTCCATCAGCTGCTGGCGGCTCTTCACGTGGCCGGGATGGCGCGTCAGCGCGTGCACGATCCACAGCTCCGTCAGCGACAGGGGCACCGGCACGCCGCGCCATTCGGCGCTCAGGCGTTCGACGTCGAGCGTCAGCGCGCCGCGCTCGAACACGTGCTCGGCCTGTGCCGGGCGCCGCAGCGCATCGATGCGCCGGAACAGCGCGTGGATCCTCGCAACGAGGTGGGGCAGCGACAGATCCTTGGTCAGGAAGTCGTCGGCGCCCAGCCGCAGGCCCGACACGGCATCGAGCTCCGAATCGCGCGCGGTCAGAAAGATGATCGGCAGCTCCGCCGAGCGCGCGCGCAGCTCGCGGCACAGCTCGTAGCCGCCTTCGGGCTCGTCTTCGAGCGACACGTCGATGACGACGAGGTCAGGCAGGCGCACCGCGAAGGCGGCAAGCGCCTGCGGCCGGTTCGGATAGCCGCGCACGAGGTAGCCCTCGCGCGCAAAGGCCGCGGCGTAGTTGTCGCGGATGGCGGTTTCGTCTTCGACGATGGCGATATTGCGACGCATGGCGGAAGTGTACGGCGTCGCCGCGCCGCCGGAACGGGCGGGCAGTCACGCGCCACGATTCGCCATGATTGGGCCGCAGTCCGCCGCAGCACTGCCCGCAGTGGGCCGCGGGCGGGCGCTGCAATGGCGCCCATGAACACCGAACTCCCTGTGTCGTCCGCGCCAGCCCGGCGGCGCGAGCTGCTCGCCGGCATCTGCCTGTTCGCCGCCTGGTCCGCGGAGGCGGCGCTGATCGCGCCGCGCACCATCGCCAGCGGCGATCCGGCCTCGGCGCCCTGCGCAGTGGCTCCTGTCTCAGTGGCCCCTGTCTCAGTTACCCCAGTGCGGGCCGACCGACAGCTCGACCAGCTCGTAGTGCGTCTGCATGTAGCCGGCGACGCCGCCCTTGAGGAACAGGTACTCGCCGTCGGCGGTGCACCAGACGTCGTAGGGCGGGTGTTCCTGCGGCAGCTCCGGGTTCGTGACGAACTGGAAGTGCAGGGCATCGAACGTGCCCGCGCCGACGGTCACCTTCTCGCGGCCGATGAACACGACCGTCATGCCGATCGAATAAAGCATCGGGCCGGTGGCGCCGCGATGATCCGGCGATGACAGCAGGATCTGGTTGATCCGCTGGACCACGCCCGGCTTGTTCTGGTCGATCAGGCGCAGGTGCCAGGCGTCGCAGGCGATCGCGTGGTTCTGGAACGTGACCAGCGGCGTGTCGACGTCCATGGTCTGCGAGACGCGGCCTTCGAGCGACGTCCAGGCTTCGCATTCGGCGTACTTCGGGTGGAAGCGGAACCAGCCCGAGCCCATGAACTTGCTGCCCACGGAGATGCGCACGAAGCAGTCCGTCGGCATCCAGTGCTTGTCGAGCGTGTAGGTGATGTCACGCATCACCGAGGGCCGATCGTCGATCTCGCAGTGCGCGGTGCAGGTACGCGTGCCATCGGCGTGGACATCGATGCGGAAGTACTCGCGCCCGCGCTCCTGGTTCAGCCGGTCGGGCTTCTTGCTGGTGTAGAGCACCTTGCCCATGACGCTGCGGTGGTCGCGCTGCAGGATCGGCAGGCCGCTGGCCGGTTTGGTGTTGCTCATGTCGGGGTCCCTCGGGTCGTTGGCCGCCGAATGATAGCGGCTGGCGCTGCACGCACCGTGGTCACGGCGCCAAACAGCCCCGCGAAACAAAAAGGCCCCGCAGAGATCTGCGGGGCCTTGCGCGATCGGCGCTGCGCCGCAGCCGGCGCGACGCGTTGAGCGAGCGGGATCAGGCCTTCGTGCGGCGGCGACGGGCGAGGCCCGCCGCGGCGAGGCCGAGGCCGAGCAGCGCGAGCGTACCCGGCTCCGGCACGGCGGCGGCGCGGGTCGTCGCGAGCAAGCCGACGTAGCCGACATTGCCCGAGTTGCTGCCGCTCTGACCGGAGACGTTGCCGCCGATGACGAGCCAGTAGTTGCCGCTGGCCAGGTTGTCGAACGTGAAGGTGTTCAACGTCGAGCCCGGCATGCCGAAGCTGCCGAGCTGCGCGCTGCCGTTCCACAGCGACGTGCTGGTGAGGTCGATGCCGAGGTTCGACGACCAGTCCCACTCGAAGGTCAGGCCGAGTGCGTTCGACGGCGAGCTCAGCGAGAAGCTGTAGCAATCCGTGAAGCTGCCGGGGCGCGAGAAGCTGTTGCCGAACACGGCAACATCGGGCGCGGTGACATTGCCCAGCGACTGGTCGCTGCAGCTGCTGATGGGGCCGGCGACGGCCTGCGGGGCGCCGAGGCTGCCCCAGGCAATGGCGGCAATGGCGGCGGCGCGAATCCAGAGGGTCTTCATGTGCGTGGTCTTCCTGCGGGGCGGTGCAATCCGCCGTATGTGCAGTCAATAAAGCAAACCCCGTGCCACTGCCGGCGGATGACAGGAAAGATCAATTCTTTCATGGGCTTGCGCGTTCGACGAGCAACCGGGGCGGGCGCCTTCGGGCGCGCACTGTAAAGCGTACCGACAGCCTTCCAGCTCAGAAGGCGTTGATCCCCGTCAGCTCGCGCCCGACCGACAGCTGGTGGATGGTCTCGGTGCCTTCGTAGGTGATCACGCTCTCGAGGTTGAGCGCATGCCGGATCGGCACGTACTCGGCGCTGATGCCCGAGCCGCCGAGCAGGTCGCGGGCGTCGCGCGCGATGTCGATGGCGGCGCGGCAGTTGTGCCACTTCGCGAGCGACACCTGCGACGGCGACATCGAGCCCGCATCCTTCAGGCGCCCGAGCTGCAGCGACAACAACTGCGACGTCGTGATCTGCCGCGCCATCTCGGCGAGCCGGATCTGCACCGCCTGGTTCGCAGCCAGCGGCCGGTTGAACAGGATGCGGCTCTTCGAATACTCGAGCACTTCGGCGAGGCAGGCCTGGGCCGCGCCGATCACGCCCCAGGTGATGCCATAGCGCGCCTGCGTCAGGCACGAGAGCGGCGCCTTGATGCCGACCGTGCTGCCGGGCAGCAGGTGGCTCGCGGGGATCACGACATCCTCGAAGAACAGCGCGCCGGTGGCCGAGGCGCGCAGGCTGATTTTCTTTTCGATCTCGGGCGTGGCGAAGCCGCGCATGCCGCGCTCGACGATGAAACCGCGGATGCCTTCGTCGGTGCGTGCCCAGACCACCGCGAGATCGGCGATCGGCGCGTTCGTGATCCACATCTTCGAGCCGTTCAGCACCCAGTCGTTGCCGCGGCGTTTCGCGTGCGTTTTCATGTTGGCCGGATCGGAGCCGCCATGCGGTTCGGTCAGGCCGAAGCAGCCGATCAGCTCGCCCTTGGCCATGCGCGGCAGAAACTGCTGCTTCTGCGCCTCGCTGCCATAGGCATGGATCGGGTACATGCACAGCGAACTCTGCACGGAGACGAAGCTGCGGATGCCTGAGTCGCCGCGTTCGAGTTCCTGGCAGATCAGGCCATAGGCGATCGAGTTCATGCCGGCACAGCCATAGCCGCTGAGCGACGAACCCAGCAGTCCGAGTTCGGCAAGGCCGCCGATCAGTTCGCGCGGGAAGGTGTGGTCCTCGAAGTGACGGCGTATGACGGGCAGGACGTTGTCGTCGACGAAGCGGCCGACGGAGTCCTGCACCATGCGTTCTTCATCGGAGAGCTGCCCGCGGACGTCGTAGAGATCGAGCGGGTTCAGGTTCTGTGCCATGGCCCCAGTATACCGGAGCCCCCGGATGCTCCGCGGCGCTGCGCCGGAAGGCTGCCGCGGATTCAGCCGGCAAAGCCGTGCTGGGTCTCGAGGCTGGTGGCGAGATCGTCGAACAGGATCATCCGCGCAAGCGGCTCTGCCTTCAGTTCGGCGCCGGCGGCGCGATCGATGACGACATTGACGACCGACGGCCCCGAGTACGCGAACGCGCGGTCGAGCGCGGCATCGAGCTGCGCCGGCTGCTCGACGAACTCGCCGTGGCAACCGAAGCCGATGCCGACCAACTCATAGCGCAGCAGGCCGAGCTCGGTATTGACGCTGCGACCGATCGCGCCGAGCTGGCCGTGCAGCTCGGTGCCCCAGGCGCCGTCGTTGCCGATCACGCAGACGAGCGGCAACCCGGCGAGAGCGGCGGCGTGCAGTTCCGCCGGATGAAAGCCGAAGGAGCCGTCGCCGGTGGTCAGCAGCACGCGGCGCGGTTCGCTGCCGTCGAGGCGTGCGAGCTCGCGCGCGGCGGCGGCGGCGCCGACCGCGAGCGGCGTGCCGATGCCCATCGCGCCCATCGGGTAGTGATCGAGGAAACCCGGCGCCTGCTGCACGCGCAGCGCGCCATACATCCAGTTCTGCACGTCGGCGCCATCGCCGACCAGAATCGCGTTCGCATCGAGGCGTCGCGCCAGCGCGCGGCCCAGCGCGAG
Source organism: Steroidobacteraceae bacterium (assembly GCA_044340335.1). Lineage (GTDB taxonomy): Bacteria > Pseudomonadota > Gammaproteobacteria > Steroidobacterales > Steroidobacteraceae > UBA964. Next base: position 5,796 of record JBIITU010000010.1, on the reverse strand, counting down.
CGGGTGCACGAGTTCGCGCGGCGCGCGTTCGACTGCATCGAGATAGCGCAACCGCGCCTGCAGGCGCTCCTGCACCCAGGCGCCACGCTCGCGGCGCGGCGCCGGCTGTGCTGCGAGCGCGTCGGGCAGCTGCGCGGCGGCGAGGCCGGCGTCGGCGGCGATCGGCACGTCGATGCGACGGTTGCGCGACAGCTCCTCGGCCTCGACATCGATCTGGATGAACTTCGCGTCGCGCGCGAAGCGCGGCGGCAGGCCATAGCCGAGCCGCTGCTTGAGGCGCGCGCCCAGCACACAGACGACATCGGCATCGCAGGCCGCCGATTGCATCAGCGGCCAGCTGAACGAGCGCTGCCAGTCTTCTGGCACGACGCCCCGACCGAGGCCGTTGCCAGCCACCGGGATGTCGAAGCGCTCGACGATCGCGCGCGCCGCCTCGCCCGCATCACCCTGCGCGGCGCCCGCGCCGGTGATCAGCAGCGGTCGTTCGGCGCGCGCCAGCAGCTGGGCCGCTGCCGCGATGGCGGCCGGATCCGCGGCTGCACGCGCGGCGCACGGCGCGGGCAAGGCCGCCGCGCCGAAGTCGCGCAGCGTCTCGCCGAGGTACTCCTGCGGGATCTGCAGCACGACCGGTCCGCGCCGGCCGGCGAGCGCGCGTTTCGCGCCGGCGTCGACGAACTCCGCGAGACGCGCAGCGGCGGGCACGCTGCGCGCCCACTTCGTGATCGACGTCACCAGCGGATGCTTGGCGTTGTCGTACTCGCTTTCGGCTTCGGTCCAGGAGTTCGGCAGTCGCGCGACCAGCACCAGCACCGGGGAGCAGGCGTGGAAGGCCGCTGCGATGCCGTTGATCGCGTTGGGCGTGCCCTGGTCCGCGATGATCAGCGCGACGCCGAGCCGACCCGTGACGCGCGCGTAGCCGTCGGCGGCGCTGACGCAGCCCGACTCATGGCGACTGCTGATGATCTGGAAGCCGTGCTGGTCGAGTGCGTCGAGCAGGTGGGTGTGCGACGCTCCGGCGACAGCGAACACCGTGCGGATGCCGTAGCGCGACAAGGCACGGCTGACTACCATGCCGCCGGTGATGCGGGCTGTGTTCATCGACTGACCCCCCGCCTGCATCTTCGCACAACCGGTTTGCCATGCGTCTCAGCCATCATCCCGATTACGTCCTGCCGCTGCCCGAGCACCATCCTTTTCCGATGGCGAAGTACGCGCTCGTGCACCGGTATCTCGTCGAGCGCGGCATCGCGACGGCGGGCAACACCACGCAGCCCGACGAGGCAGCGCTCGAGGATCTCGCGCGCGTGCACACGCCTGAGTACCTCGCGGCGCTCGAGAACGGCCTGCTGTCGGCGCTCGAGCAGCGGCGCATCGGCGTGCCGTGGAGCGCCCGGCTGTGGCGCCGGTCGCGCCTTGCCGTGCAGGGCACGCTCGATGCGGCGCGTGCCGCGCTCGACACCGGCATCGCCGGCAACCTCGCCGGTGGCACGCACCATGCGTTCGCCGGACACGGCGAAGGCTTCTGCGTCCTCAATGATGTCGCCGTCGCGATCCGCGTGTTGCAGGCCGAGCGGCGCATCGCGCGCGCGTTGATCGTCGACCTCGACGTACACCAGGGCAACGGCACGGCGGCGATCTTCGCGGGCGATGACGCCGTGCTGACGTTCTCGATGCATGGCGAGCGCAATTACCCGGCGCAGAAAATGCGCTCGAGTGTCGATGTGGCGCTGCCGGACGGCACGGACGATGCGCGCTATCTCGAGGCACTCGATCAGCACCTGCCTGCGGTCATCGCCGCCGCGCGCGCCGACGTCGTGTTCTACCTGGCGGGCGTCGATGTGGTCGCAGGCGATCGCTACGGGCGCTTCGCGCTGACCGAAGCCGGGCTCATCGAGCGCGAGCGGCGCGTGCTCGGCGCGACGCGCGCCGCGGGCTTGCCGGTCGTGATCACGCTGGCCGGCGGCTACGCCGCCACGCCTGAGCGCACGGCCGAACTGCACCTGCGCGTGTTCGAGGTCGCAGCGTCAGCGCTGGGCGGCAGCGCCGCGTGAGTAGCGGATGCCCGCAGCGCGGTACACGAACGCCAGCAGCCACAGCGGACCGATCAGCAGGAACTGCAGGTCCTTGAAGAACGACGGTCGCTTTCCCTCGATTGCGTGGCCGATGAACTGGCCGATCCACGCGATCACGAAGATCACGACACAGCTCAGCCACAACGGCCAGGGCAACGCGGCCAGCGCCGCGATGGCAACGAAGGCCAGCATCAGCAGCGGCAGCAGTCCGAGCGCCAGCGCGGGTGACAGGCGAAAGTAGTAGAGCACGGCGAGTGCAGCGGCGAGCACGCCGAGGTTCAGTGCCGGCCAGCGCGCCGTGACGAGCGGCAGCGGCACGAGCGTCAGCAGGCCGAGCACCGTCAGCACGATCGGCGGCACGCAGATCCAGTGCAGCGCCTTGTTGGTGGGATGGCGGTGGCTGTCGCCGTACTCGTCGAGCCACTGGTCGACACTGCGCATCGTGTACCCTTCCGCGCATGAACGTGGCTGCCGACGCTACGCGGGCCTCGCGGGTCCCGCAAGCATGAACGGCGCGACCTGGACGCAGCGGCTGATGGCGCGGCTGGTCGAGCGGCGCTGGCTGTCGGACGCGCGCATGCTCGAGTGGTATCCGCCGTTCCTGTGGATGCGCATCCGCGTGCTCGAACTGGCGCCCGCCTGGCGCCGCGTTCGCATCCGCCTGCCGCTCAACACGATCTCGCGCAATCCAGGCGGGGTGATGTTCGGCGGCTTCCAGGCCGCGTTGGCCGATCCGATCGCGGCGCTGGCCTGCGCGCGGGTGTTCCCGGGCTACTCGGTCTGGACGCGCTCGATGACGGTCGAGTTCGAGCACGGCGGCACGACGGATCTCGAACTGCGCTTCGAGTTCGCGCCGGCGCAGGAGGCGCAGATCCGCGCGGAACTCGAGCGCGACGGCCGCAGCACGCCGACGTTCGAGTATGGCTTTCATCTCGCGGATGGTTCGCGCTGCACGCGGGTGCGCAACACCGTCGCTATCCGGCCGCGCGGTTACCGGCGCGCGACGAGTCCACCGGCGGCGGACGACGGCATCGGCTGACACTGACGTGCGCGCCGGACCGCGCGCGCGGGACAGCGGCTACTGCCCGGCGGCGGCTCAGGCCGCCATCAGGCCGCGCAGCTTGCGGATCGCGTTCGCTTCGAGCTGGCGGATGCGCTCGGCCGACACGCCGTACTCGGCAGCGAGTTCGTGCAGCGTGGGTTTGGCGTCCTCCTGCATCCAGCGGCGCCGCAGGATGTCGCGGCTGCGCGGATCGAGCTGTTCGACGGCAGCGCCGAGGCGTTGCGTCGTGCTGCGTTCCCACTCGTCGCTCTCGACGACGTCGGCCGGGTTCGCATCCGGCGCGGGCAGGTAGGCCGCCGGCGAGTAGGTCTCGTCTTCGTCGGATTCGGGTGTCGGATCGAAGGACAGGTCACGCGCGGCGAGACGCTGCTCCATCTCGGTGACTTCGCTCGGCTCCACGCCCAGGTCGGCGGCGACGGCGCGGGTTTCTTCCGGCGACAGCCACGCGAGGTTCTTCTTGAGCTTGCGCAGGTTGAAGAACAGCTTGCGCTGCGCCTTGGTCGTGGCGACCTTGACGAGCCGCCAGTTGCGCAGCACGTACTCATGGATCTCGGCGCGGATCCAGTGCACCGCGAACGACACGAGGCGCACGCCGACCGTCGGGTCAAAGCGCTTGATCGCTTTCATCAGGCCGACGTTGCCTTCCTGCACGAGGTCTGGCAACGGCAGTCCGTAGCCGGTGTAGCCGCGCGCGACATGCACGACGAAGCGCAGGTGCGACATCACCAGCTGGCGTGCCGCGCCGACATCGCCATCGCGGTGCAGCCGGTCGGTCAGCTCGCGCTCTTCGTCGCGCGACAGCACGGGGATACGAGACACCCGATCGAGGTAAGCATCGAAACTGCCAATCGGGCCGGTCAGGGCCAGATCGGGCGTTCGCGCCACCAGAGCTTGGGTCGTCATCGTGTGGGTCCTCCTGAGGTGAACCTGCGAGCGCAATTCTAGCACTCACGAACTTAGAGTGCTAAAAGCGGCTCACAGTTCCGGAGGAGAGCAAGTAATTGAAAAATATAGATATTGTCAGGCGCGCGGCTGGATGCGGGACAGGTGCCGGGCCGTGGAGCCCCAAGCCGCGAGCCAGCCCAGCAGCGCACCCCCGCCCAGCAGCTGCAGCACTTCCCGCAGGCCGGGAGTGCGCAGCGCAAAGCCGCTGCCGTACAGCCGCGCCAGTTCGTCGACCGGCCCGGACAGGAAGGCGAGCGCGGCAGCCAGCAGCAGCCACGCGAGCAGCGCGCCAGCGAACCCATAGAGCGCGCCGGTGTACAGGAACGGGCGGCGCACGAAGGCGTTGGAGCCGCCGACGAGCTTGGTGACTTCGATCTCCGGGCGCCGGTTCTGGATCTCGAGCCGGATCGTGTTGCCGATCACCGCGAGCACGCCCAAGCCCAGCACGACGGTCGCGACGGTCAGCAGCCGTCGCAGCACTTCGAGGATGGCCGCGAAGCGCTGCACCCATTCGGTATCGACCTGCACGATCTCGACTTCCGGCCAGGCTGCAAAATAGCGCTTCAGCTGCTCGATCTGCGCGGGTCCGCTGGCGTCCGGCGCGGGCTGCACGTTCAGCACGTGTGGCAGCGGGTTGCTCTCCAGCGCTTCGAGCGCTTCGCCGAAGCCGGAGTATTCGCGAAACTCCTCGAGCGCCTGCGCGGCGGGCAGCAGCGTGACGGCTGCGACTCCCGCACGCTTGCTGGCGTTGCTGCGCAGCTGTTCGGCGCGCTCGAGGCTGACGTCGGCCTTGAAATAGACGCTGACGTCGACGGCATTGGCCAGATCGCCGGTCGCCGCGCGTGTGTTGTCGACCAGCAGCCGCAGCGACAGCGGCAGCGCCAGCGCGAGACCGACGACCATCACGGTGAGCAGCGTCGCGACCGGCGAGCGCGACAGGCGGCCCACCGAGCCGAGCAGGGCCTGCGCATGGCGCGCGCCCCAGGTGCCGAGCGCGGACATCAGCCGCCTCCCGGCAGCGTCGGCACGCTGATCGTGTTGCTGGAGGCGACGCGCCCGTCATCCAGCACGATCTCGCGCTGGCCGAACTCGCGCACGAGCTGCATGTCGTGGGTCGCCACCACGATCGTGACGCCGACTTCCTGGAAGCGCTTGAACAGCCGCATGACCTCGAGTGCGAGGCTGTGGTCGAGATTGCCGGTCGGTTCATCGGCGATCAGCAGCGGCGGCTTGGCGATGACGGCGCGCGCGATGCCGACGCGCTGCTGTTCGCCGACCGACAGTTCCGACGGCAGCACGCGCTCCTTGCCGAGCAGCCCGACTTGATCGAGCGCTGCGCGCACGCGGCGGTCGATTTCCTTGAGCGGCGTGCCGGCGACGATCAGTGGCAGCGCGACGTTGTCATGGACCGGGCGGTCCACCAGCAGCTTGTGGTCCTGGAACACGACGCCGATCTGGCGCCGGAATGCCGGAATGCGGCGCTCGGGCAGGGAGCCTGTGTTCTGGCCGTTGACCGTGACGACGCCGCGGCTCGGCCGTTCGAGCAGCGCGATCAACTTGAGTACCGAGCTCTTGCCGGCGCCGGAGCGGCCGGTCAGGAACACGAACTCGCCGGCCTCGATGCGCAGCGAGACTTCGCTGAGCGCCTCGCGACCGTTCGGGTAACGCTTGCTGACGTGCTCGAAACTGATCATCCGCGTGCAGTATCGCCGCTGC
>JBIITU010000187.1:0-6467 GCA_044340335.1 Steroidobacteraceae bacterium | reverse complement strand
GAGTTTCGCGCGCTGGCGCCCGAGGCGCCGGTTGCCACCGGCGGCTTCGATGCCGGGTTGCTCGAGCGCGCCGCCCTCGTCGTGGTGTCGCCCGGCGTGTCGCCCAGCGAGCCCATCTGCGCTGCTGCGCGGCAACGCGGGCTCGAAGTGGTCGGCGACATCGAGTTGTTCGCGCGCGCAGCCGATGCGCCGGTGATCGGCATCACGGGCACCAACGGCAAGAGCACCGTCACGACGCTGGTCGGGCAGATGGCCGAACGTGCCGGCATCCGCGTGCGAGTCGGCGGCAATCTGGGCACGCCGGCGCTCGATCTGATCGCAGGCGCCGCACCCGAGCTGTATGTGCTCGAGCTGTCGAGCTTCCAGCTCGACTCCACCTTCACGCTGCGGCTCGTCGCGGCGACCGTGCTCAATGTCACGTCGGATCACATGGATCGCTATCCCGACATGGCGAGCTATGCGGCGTCCAAGGCGCGGATCTTCGAGCGCTGCGGCACTGCAGTCATCAACGCCGACGATGCTCGCGTGCCGGACATGGTGCGCGGAGGCCAGCGGGTGCGCAGCTTCTCGGTCGCGGCGGGCGGGGCGGCCAACTATCGACTCGAACGGCGCGGCGACGCCAGCTGGCTGGTCTGCGATGGCGAGCCGCTGCTGCCGCTGTCGGCGCTGCGGATCGCGGGCCTGCACAATGCCGCGAACGCGCTCGCTGCGCTTGCGCTCGGCGATGCGGCCGGCCTGCCGCGCGCTGCCATGCTCGAGACGCTGCGCAGCTTCGCAGGCCTGCCGCACCGTTCGCAGTGGCTCGCGGAAGTGGCCGGCGTGCGCTACGTGAATGACTCGAAAGGCACGAACGTCGGCGCCACGGTGGCCGCGATCGACGGCCTGCCTGGCACGCTGGTGCTGATCGCGGGCGGCGATGGCAAGGGGCAGGACTTCGCCCCGCTCGCAGCCGTGTGTCGCGAGCGCGTGCGCGCCGTGGTGCTGATCGGGCGGGACGCGCCGCTGCTCGAAGCCGCGCTGGCCGACAGCTGCGCCACGGCGCGCTGCGCGACACTCGAGGATGCCGTGCGCGAGGCAGCGCGCCGCGCAGTGCCGGGCGACACGGTGCTGCTGTCACCGGCCTGCGCCAGCCTCGACATGTTCCGCGACTACGCGCACCGCGGCGACGCGTTCGCCGCGGCGGTGCGGGGGCTGCCGCAATGAGCGCCGAGCGCAGTGCTGCGCGCCGCAGCGGCGGTGGTGGCGTCCGCATCGATCCCGTCACGCTCGCGCTGGTCGCGGCGATCGTGCTGCTCGGCCTGATCATGGTGACGTCGGCATCGATTTCGCTGGCGAGCCGCAATGTCGACGAGCCCTTCCTGTACCTGCAGCGGCAACTCGTGCTGACGGTGGTCGGCTGCGGTCTCGCGGCCGCTGCCTTCTGCGTGCGCGCCGACATCCTCGACCGGTTCGCGCTGCCGCTGCTGGTGGCCGCGAGCGTCCTGCTCGTGCTCGTGCTGATTCCCGGCATCGGCCACATGGTCAACGGCAGCCGCCGCTGGATCCGCATTGCCGGCATGAACTTCCAGGCTTCGGAACTGGCGCGCGTCCTGGTGCTGGTGTGGATCGCGAGCTATGCCGCGCGCCGCGAGCAGGAGCTGCGCGAGACGTTCATGGGCCTCGTCAGGCCGCTGGGCGTGCTCGCGGTGTTTTTCTTCCTGCTGCTGCTCGAGCCCGACTTCGGTGCCGCCGCCGTGCTGGCGGTGACGGGCTTCGGCGTGCTGTTCGTGGCCGGCGCGCGGATGCGTTATGTGGTGGCATTGGCCGCGCTCGGCGGCGCGCTGATCGCCGGCGTCGCGCTGTCGGAGGACTACCGCCTGCGACGCCTGACGGCGTTCCTCGATCCGTGGGCGGATCCGTTCAACACGGGCTTCCAGCTGACGCAGTCCCTGATCGCGATCGGTCGCGGGGAGTGGTTTGGCGTCGGCCTGGGCGAGAGCGTGCAGAAGCTGTTCTATCTGCCCGAAGCCCACACCGATTTCCTGTTCGCGGTGCTGGCCGAGGAGCTCGGCCTGGTCGGTGTGGCGGTGACCCTGGCACTGTTCATCGCGTTGGTCTGGCGCGCGCTGTTCATCGCGCGGCTGGCGTCGGACGCAGGCCTGAAGTTCCAGTCCTACCTGGCCGCCGGATTCGCGATCTGGCTCGGCCTGCAGGCTTTCATCAACATCGGCGTCAACATGGGCGTGCTGCCCACCAAGGGCCTGACGCTGCCGCTGATGAGCTACGGTCGCTCGAGCCTGCTGATGACGCTGGCGTGGATTGGCCTGCTGCTGCGTGTCTACCACGACGCGACCGCCGGCGTGCGCGCGACCACGGCCGCGCCGCGGCGCGGCGCTGCGGGCGCGGTCGGCGATGGGGCGGAGGCCGCGGCATGAGCGCGGCGCCGATCCTGATCATGGCGGGCGGCACCGGTGGCCACGTGTTCCCCGCGCTCGCACTGGCGCGAGCATTGCGTGCGCAGTCCTACGACGTGGTCTGGCTGGGCACGCGTCGCGGCATCGAAGCGCGGGTCGTGCCCGAGGCGCAGATACCGATCGAATGGGTCGACATCGGCGGGCTGCGCGGCAAGGGCGTGACGACGCTGCTCGCCGCGCCCTTCCGGCTGGCGCGCGCGCTGTGGCAATGCCTCGGCGTCATGCGGCGGCATCGACCGCTGCTCGTGGTCGGGTTGGGTGGCTTCGTCACCGGCCCGGGCGGCCTCGCGGCCTGGCTGGCGCGCCGGCCGCTCGTGATCCACGAGCAGAACGCGATTGCCGGCTTCACGAATCGCCAGCTCGCGCGGTTTGCGCGCGCCGTGCTGGAAGCCTTCCCCGGCAGTTTTGGCGGCACCGTCGCGAGCCGCGATATCGGCAACCCGGTGCGCGCCGAGTTCCTCGCGCAGCCGGCACCGGCTGAGCGTTTCGCGGGTCGCAGCGGCCCGATCCGGTTGCTGGTCGTGGGTGGCTCACTCGGGGCTGCGCGCCTCAACGCGTCGGTGCCCGCCGCACTCGCGCTGCTGCGCGGGCGGCTCGACGTCGAAGTGCGGCACCAGTGCGGCGAGCGCGGCCTCGACGCGGCGCGCGCGGCCTACGCGACCGCCGGCGTGCAGGGAGACGTCGTCGCATTCATCGATGACGTCGCCGCGGCGTATGCGGCGGCGGATCTCGTGATCTGCCGGGCCGGCGCGTTGACGATCTCGGAACTCGCCGCGGTCGGCGCGGCGGCCATCCTCGTGCCGTTTCCGGCGGCCGTCGATGATCACCAGACCCACAATGCCCAGTACCTGGTCGATGTGCAGGCCGCCGTGCGCATTGCCGATCGCGAGCTCGAACCGCAGCGGCTCGCCGCCGAGATCGAGCGGCTGTGTGCCGATCGCGCGACGCTGCTCGCGATGGCTGAGCGAGCCCACACGCGGGCCCGCCCCGATGCGACCCGCGAACTGCTGCAGGCCTGTCTCGCCGCGGCTGGCCTGGCGCCGCGGGAGGCCGCGTGAGCACCCGCGACCGCATGCGCCGCATCCAGACGATCCACTTCGTCGGCATCGGCGGCAGCGGCATGGGCGGCATCGCCGAGGTGCTGCTGAATCTCGGCTACGCGGTGCAGGGCTCGGATCTCAAGCCCAATGCGGTCACGGAGCGGCTGGTGTCGCTGGGCGCGAAGATCGCCTTCGGCCACGCTGCCGAGAACGTGCACGGCGCCGATGTCGTCGTCGTCTCGAGCGCCGTGTCGCGGGCCAATCCAGAGGTCGCCACCGCGCTGGAGCGGCGCGTGCCGGTGGTGCCGCGCGCCGAGATGCTCGGCGAGCTGATGCGCTTCCGCTATTCGATCGCGGTCGCGGGCACGCACGGCAAGACCACCACGACGAGCCTGGTCGCGAGCATCCTCGCGGAAGGCGGCGAGGATCCGACCTTCGTGATCGGCGGTCGCCTCAAGAGCGCAGGCACGAACGCGCGGCTCGGCGCGGGCCGGTATCTGGTCGCCGAGGCCGACGAGAGCGATGCGTCGTTCATGCACCTGCAGCCGATGATTTCGATCGTCACCAACATCGACAACGATCATCTCGTCACGCACGACGGCGACTTCGGCCGCCTGAAGCAGAGCTTCGTCGACTTCCTGCACAACCTGCCGTTCTACGGCCTGGCCGTGCTGTGCGGTGACGACGAGCACGTGCGCGGCATCCTGCCCGACGTTGGCCGGCCGTATGTCACCTACGGCTTCGGCGAGGGCAATGACGTGCGCGCCGTCAACCTGCGCCGCGACGGCTTGCGCACCACGTATGACGTGCTGCGCGCCGGCGCCGTTGCGCAGTCGCCACTGACCGTCACGGTGAACCTGCCAGGCCTGCACAACGTGCTGAACTCGCTCGCCGCGATCTGTGTCGCGCAGGAGCTCGGTGTCGACGATGCCGCCGTGCAGCGCGCGCTCGCGCGCTTCCAGGGCGTCGACCGGCGGCTGCAGCTGATCGGCGACGTCGCGCTGGCGGGCGCCGCGGCGGACGCGGCGCCGGTGACCATCGTCGACGACTATGGCCACCATCCGACCGAGATCGCCGCGACGCTCGATGCCGTGCGCCAGGGCTATGCCGGCCGCCGCCTCGTGCTGGCGTTCCAGCCGCATCGCTACACGCGCACCCGCGACCTGCTCGATGATTTCGCGCGCGTGCTGTCGGGCGCGGATGTGCTGCTGGTGACCGAGGTGTATGCAGCCGGCGAGGCGCCGATCGCCGGCGCCGATGGGCGCGCGATCTGTCGCGCCGTTCGCAGCCGCGGCCAGGTGGAGCCGATCTTCGTCGAGAAGGCCGACCAGCTCGGCGCGGCGCTGCGCGATGTGCTGCGCCCCGGCGACGTCGTGCTGGCGATGGGCGCCGGGCACATCGGCGCGATCGTGCATGAGCTGCCGAAGCAGCTGGGTGGCCCAACGCCGGCCGTCGCCGCGAGCGGCGCGGACGTGCCGCGGCGTCGCAAGGGGGACGCATGAACGCGCGTCTGGCCAGCGTGGAACTGCCGCCGCCGTACGCTGCGCGCGTCCGCCGCGACGAACCCATGTCGCGCCACACGTCGTGGCACGTCGGTGGTCCGGCCGACTACTGGTTCGAGCCCGAGGACCGGACCGATCTGATGGCATTCCTGCGCGCGCTGCCGCGCGAACTGCCGGTGCACTGGGTCGGCCTCGGCAGCAACTTGCTGGTCCGCGATGGCGGCCTGCGTGGCGTCGTGATCACGACCCATGGCGCGTTGAGCAGGCTCGAGCGCCAGTCGGCGACGCTGGTGTACTGCGAGGCCGGCGTGCCCTGCGCGCGCATCGCGCGCCAGTGCATCAAGTGGGGACTGGGGCCCGCTGACTTCTTCGCCGGCATCCCGGGCACGCTGGGCGGCGCGCTGGCGATGAATGCCGGCGCCTTCGGTGGCGAGACCTGGCAGCACGTGCGCAGTGTCGAGACGGTCGATCGGGCCGGCGTGCAGCACACGCGCGCCGCCGCGGAGTACGCCATCAGCTACCGCGCCGCCCGCGCGCCGGTCGCCGACGAGTGGTACCTCGCCGCGACGCTCGAGTTCGCGCAGCGCCCTGGCGCCGACAATGCCGAGCTCAAGGCGCTGCTGACGCGTCGCAAGGACACGCAACCGATCGGCGAGTGGAGCTGCGGCTCGGTCTTCACGAACCCGCCCGGCGACCATGCCGCGCGCCTGATCGACACCGCGGGGCTCAAGGGCACGCGGATCGGCGGCGCGGCCGTCAGCGACAAGCACGCGAACTTCATCATCAACACCGGCGACGCCACCGCGGCCGATCTCGAGCAGCTGATCGCCCACGTGCAGCGGGTCGTCGAGGCGCGCCATGGCGTGCGCCTCGTGCCCGAAGTGCGCGTCGTCGGAGAGGAAGCCTGATGCGTCTCGATCACGATCCCGCCCGCATCCACCGTGTCACCGACGCCGGCGAGTTCGGCCGCGTCGCCGTGCTGTTCGGCGGCTTTTCGACCGAGCGCGAGATTTCGCTGCTGAGCGGCGCAGCCGTGCTCGCCGCGCTCAAGCGTCGCGGCGTCGATGCGCATGCATTCGATCCGCGCGAACAGGCGCTGACTGAACTGCTGGCACGCCGCTTCGATCGCGTCTGGATCGCGCTGCACGGTCCGGGCGGCGAGGACGGCACGCTGCAGGGCGCGCTCGAGTGCCTCGGCCTGCCGTACACGGGCAGCGGCGTGCAGGGCTCTGCGATCTGCATGGACAAGCTGCGCACCAAGCGGCTCGCGGCGGCCGTCGGCATCCAGAGTGCCGAATCGATGGTGCTCGCGGGCGAGGCTGATCTGCCGCTCGCACTCGAGCGGCTCGGCCTGCCGCTGATCGTCAAGCCGGCGACGCAGGGCTCGTCGGTCGGAATGAGCAAGGTCGAACGCGCCGAGGATTTCGCCAAGGCCTATGCCGCCGCCGCTGCTGTCGACAGCAGCGTGTTCG
>JBIITU010000186.1:0-6471 GCA_044340335.1 Steroidobacteraceae bacterium | reverse complement strand
GGCTGCTTGCAGTGGCGGCTTCGCTACCACCGCCCTCGCCGCTTCCCACTCCTACGCCGGCACCTGGAACGGGCAGCCGCGAGGTGGTGGCAGAGAAGCAGGGCATGCTCCTGTCTGCTACGGATGCCGTGGCGGAGTTGGACGCGCTGAAGCTGAGACTTGCGGGCGATCGGGACCTTGAGCTCGTACTGAGCTGGCGGCTAGAACGGAAAGGCCCCCGTCGGTGAGTGTGTCCACGCCACAAATTGCGGCTCAGCTGGATCGGGTGCTCTCGAGCGAGCCGACCGCACTGACTGTGGCGATTCGTGCCGCGACGCGGGAGTCCTGGCCGGATTCGCTGACGCAGCGCGGCCGGCGTTTCGCATTGCGGTGGTGCGAGTCCTCGCTCGCGATTCGCGAGGCGCTCTGCGACGTCGAGCAAAAGGATCAGAACACCGAAGGTTTGGTCATCATCACCCCACTCTCGACCTTCGATATTGCCGCCGATATCGCTGCGAGGCTGGCTCGTGCGCGCGTGTACCAGCCCGAGGGTTGGGACATGGTTCGACAGCTATTCCAAGCGAAGGAAACGGATGCTCGTTTGGGACGCTATCCGTGGATGCCCCAGGTGTTGATCGACGGCGCCGCCTCCGATCCTTACGTCCCGGTGGCCAACGGCTTTCTCGGCCTGGACGCAGCGTGGCGGGAAGTATTGGAGCGGTCCCTCGGGATCGCGACGGCGCGCCCGGACGCGGTCACCCTGCTGACTTGGTCGAATCAACCGCATTTGACTCGCCAACTGGACCGGCTCCCGACAGCTGTTCGCACCGATGTACTGCGATGGATCGCCGATTCTTCCGGTGTCGCCGGGGAGCTGATCGTCGGCTGCATCGAATCCGGTCGAACAGGGGACGCGTTGCCGCTGGGCCTGGTGTGTGGCGTTGTATTCGCGGCGCAGGCCGATGGGCAGCCGGCGCTCGGCGCGGCTGCAATCCGCCTCGAACGTTTCGTTAACGACAAGCACATCACAGCAACGCAAGCCCGTGCCTGGGCAGACGCCGCGGAACAGGTGGTGCGAAGCGCAGGAGCTGCTGCTCCCCGCGCTGTGCTGGATCGCGCAGACATGCTATTGCGCGAACTGCGGATCGACGAGTTCGCTCATTTGAGCGACATGCTCCCGGCATCACTGGACCAACGGTTGCGAGACTTTGCTCAGTCCCTGGCGGCGCATGCGGCTGCCCCAACGCTGTCTTCTCTCGCGCTCGTGGAAGCGCACGCGGATCGCGCGCTTCGGCACACGATGATGTCTAGCCGACCGCCGCGGGCAGAACGCATCGAGATGGCCCGTCGCCTGGCACGCTGGCTCGTGACTCCGCGACGACCCCTCACCTCCCTGGCGATCGGTGCCACGTGGTTTGCGGATGAGGGCGCATTTGTTGACTGGGCTCGTTTTCGGTTGCTCGGCGGCGATGATCTGCCCGAGCTTTCGCAGGCCTATGCGGATTGCCGAGCCGCGCTCACGGCGCGCCGCAATCCGACCGCGCTTGAGTTTGCGAAGGCTGTCGTGGACTGGAACAGCCACCGGCCCGCGCGGGACGGGCGCGTGGTGCCTGTCGAATCGGTACTGGAACAGGTTGTCGCTCCCATCGCGGCCACGCACCCGGTACTTGTGCTGGTCATGGACGGTCTCAGCGCCAGTATCTTTCGAGAGTTGTTCCATCACAGCGAAGACCATGGCTGGATGGAACTGGTGAATAGCGACGTGGGGCAGCCCTTGGTCGGAGTCGCTGCACTGCCGACGATTACCGAAGTCAGTCGTACCAGCCTGCTTTGCGGCCGGCTCATGCTGGGTGCCGCAGCGCAGGAGCGCGCGGGATTCAGCGCCCATCCCGCACTGCTTGCGCACAGCCGCAAGGACGCGCCACCTCGCTTGTTCCACAAAGGCGATCTGGCCGACGCAACCAACCTCGCGCCCGAAGTTCGTACGGCGCTGGCGGATCCACAGCAACGGGTTGTTGGCGTCGTCTACAACGCCATTGACGATCATCTGAGCGGCCCCGACCAGCTCCACCAGCGCTGGGCTTTAGAGGAACTGCGGTTGCTGCTGCCGTTGTTTCGGGAAGCGCGCGAAGCCAGACGGGTCATTGTGGTGACCGCCGACCACGGACATCTCCTCGAAGATGGCAGCGCGGCCGCGGCGGGCGCTGACAGCGATCGCTGGCGCCCCGGCACTGACGCGCGAATCGCGCAGGAGCTTGCGGTGAAGGGCGGCCGTGTCGTGACGCGCGACGGGTCCAATGCGGTGGTCTGCCTCTGGAGTGAGAGCGCAAGATTTGGTGGGCGCAAGAACGGCTATCACGGCGGCATCTCACCCCAGGAAGTGATCGTTCCGCTGAGCGCGTTCGCGCCGATCGGCGTCAATGTACCCGGCTGGTCACCGGCTCCGCCGGCTCAACCGGAATGGTGGGAACTGGCGCCTGCCACTAAAATTGCCGAGGCCGCGCCCCCAGTCTCGGTTGCGGCGCGGACGCCGAGCCGCAAGCACACGGCGCCGGCTGGGCAGTCTCGACTGTTCGATGATCAGAACTCGGCACCGGCAGAAACCCCAACAGCCGATTGGATTGCGGCGCTACTCAGCTGCGCGGTGTACGCCTCCCAGAAGCAGTTGGCAGCGAGAGTGGCGATCGAGGACGAAAAGATGAGGCTGCTGTTGAGTGCCCTGATGGAGCGCGGCGGCAAGCTGTCACGGACAGCGCTGGCGCAGCGCCTGTCGATGCCTGAGATGCGCCTTGCGGGTTTCCTGAGCGCGACGCGGCGCATGCTGAACGTTGATCAAGCACCGGTGCTGGTCGTCGACGATGGCGCCGGGACGGTACAAATCAATGCCACGTTACTTGCGCAGCAGTTTCGTATTGGCACGATTGGAGTCCAACGATGATCAGCGCTGCACGGCGTGAGGACATCATCAGTGCGCTGCGTCGCGGAACCGTTCCCAGCAGCGGATTGGACGCGCTTGCAGTGGGGATCGACGCGTTCGCACCGGTGCTTGACGAAGAACTGGCGGCCGTCTCAGCCGGTCGCGGTGGATTCAAGGCGGTGCGCGGCGAGTACGGCACGGGCAAGACCTTCTTCGGGCGTTGGCTGCAGGAGCGCGCGCGCGCGCGCGGATTCGCCGCCACGGAAGTGCAGATCAACGAAACTGAAACACCGTTGCACCGGCTCGAGACGGTCTACCGCAGACTCGCCGAGCATCTGGGCACCGCCGACACGGCCAGCGGCGCCTTCCGCAGCGTGATCGATGGCTGGTTCTACGCGCTCGAGCAGGATGTGCTCGCCGACTCGGCGGTTGACCCGAACGATGCCGACGCACTGCTCGTGCGTACCGACGCGCTGATGGAGGCGCGTATCGCGGGCATCAGCAAGAGCGCGCCCGCTTTCTCGGCAGTACTGCGCACCTATCGTCGAGCCGTTGCCTCCGGGGACAGCATGCTGGCGGATGGATTGATAGCGTGGCTGGCGGGTCAACCGAATGTCGCGGCGAGCGTCAAACGAGAAGCCGGCATCAAGGGAGATCTGGATCATTTCGGTGCCAGCAACTTTCTCGCGGGCATGCTGACCATTCTGCGCGACAGCGGATTTTCTGGGCTCGTCCTGGTTCTGGACGAGGTCGAGACACTGCAGCGCATGCGGACCGATACCCGAGAAAAGGGACTGAACGCGCTCCGGCAGTGGGTCGATGAGATCGACGCGGGGCGCTACCCGGGCCTGTATCTGGTCGTGACCGGCACGCCAGCCTTCTTCGATGGACCTCAGGGCGTCCAGCGCCTTGCGCCACTGGCACAGCGACTGCACGTCGACTTTGGCACTGATCGGAGATTCGACAACCCTCGCGCGGTGCAGATTCGTCTGGCGCCCTTCGATCACGACGCACTGATGACCGTGGGGCGTCGCGTGCGAGACATCTATGCCGCGGGTGGCGCTAACGAACAGCGACTGCGCAGCGTGGTGGACGACCGCTACATCGACGCTCTCGCCCATGCGGTGACGGGTGGCCTTGGCGGAAAGATCGGAGTGGCGCCGCGCCTGTTCCTGAAGAAGCTGGTCGCCGACGTTCTGGATCGAGTCGACCTTCACAGCGACTTCGACCCGCGCTTGCATTACAAGCTAACTCTTTCAGAGAGCGAGATGTCGGCAGCCGAACGCGCCGCTGCCCGAGCCGATTCGGTGGATGACATCGAACTGTGAGCGAGTTCGAGCAGTTACATCCCTCGCTCCAGTACCACATCGTCAATTCGCTAGGCTGGAGCACCTTGCGGCCGACGCAGTTGGCAGCGATCGGGCCTATTCACGCCGGGACGCATTGCCTGCTGCTCGCGCCCACAGCGGGCGGGAAGACCGAGGCGGCCGTGATTCCCATCCTGTCGCGGATGCTGACGGAGTCCTGGGACCGCGCCAGCGTGCTCTATGTTTGCCCAATCAAGGCGCTGCTGAACAACCTGGAGCCGCGACTTTCGCACTATGCCGGTCTGGTGGGACGTCGCGTTGAGGTGTGGCACGGAGATGTGTCCCAATCGCGCAAGAATCGCGCGATGCGGGATGCGCCTGACATTCTGCTGACGACCCCCGAGTCGATCGAGGCCATGCTGATCTCCACGCGCGTGGAAAGAGACGCCTGGTTTGGCAATCTGCGAGCAGTCATCGTAGACGAGCTGCATGCGTTCGCCGGCGATGACCGTGGCTGGCACCTGCGATCGATCCTCCACAGGCTGGACCAGTACGCCGCAAAGCCGCTTCAGAGAGTCGGCCTGTCCGCCACCGTGAGCAATCCCGAGGCCCTGCTCGCCTGGCTTGGCCCGATGGGCCCCAGGCAGGTGGTTGGCAGCGCGTCGGTCAGTACAGATGCCGACGTCACGATCGATCACGTTGAGTCGCTCGACAATGCGGCCACGGTGATCGCACGTTTGCATCGCGGCGAGAAACGCTTAGTCTTCTGCGACTCTCGCAGCAGCGCGGAACAATTGAGCAGCATGCTTCGAGCTCAGGAGGTGCGGACGTTTGTCAGCCACGCCTCACTCAGTCTGTCTGAACGACTGCAGGCGGAAGCGGCATTTTCCCAGGAAAAGGACTGCGTGATTGTTGCCACATCAACGCTCGAGCTGGGAATCGACGTTGGAGATCTGGATCGCGTTATACAGATCGACTCGCCATCCAGCGTGTCGTCGTTTCTCCAACGAATGGGTCGCAGTGGGCGCCGCGCAGGCAGCCGCCGCAGCTGTCTGTTCCTGACCACCAACGACAACGCTTTCCTGCTTTCGCTCGGTGTCACACAGAAGTGGTCGGAGGGATGGGTCGAACCCGCCGTCCCGCCCGGAGAGCCATGGCACATCCTGGCCCAGCAGGCGATGGTGATCACCCTTGAACGAGGCGAACTACCGACCAACGAACTCGTGCTTTTGCTTCACGGATCCTTTCCAGAGTTGCCGAGCGTAGATGTCGAACTGCTCGTCGAGCACATGGTGGCGCAGGAATTCCTGGATCGTGCAGAAGGCCTGATCCGCGTCGGCCCGGAGACCGAACGCAGCTATGCGCGAGGGCACTACCGCGACTTGCTCGCCTCCTTCAGCGGATCACCGCTGCTGACCGGTCGCCATGGGGCCAATGAAGTCGGATTCATCGACCCGATGGTTCTGACAGGCAATCAGGACGAACGCCTGCTGCTGTTGGGCGGCCGCAGTTGGCGCGTCAATGAAGTCGACTGGTCAAAGAGGATCGTGTGGCTAGAGCCCGCGGCCAGCGGAGGCAAGGCTCGCTGGATGGGCAGCGCACGTAGCCTAGGTAGAGAGGTCTGCCAAGGCGTGCGCACCGTCCTCGCGAATGGTGTGTCACCCATCATCACGCTGTCTCGACGCGCGCAGCTCGCGCTACAGGCGCTCGCCGAGGAGATTCCAGTGCCTTCGGGCACTCATTTTGCGGTGTCCCGCGCCGATAGCACGCCGATCTACACCTGGACATTCGCAGGCACCCGGGCGAACCGTACGTTGGCTCGAGCTGCATCAGCCGGCGGAGCGAGGATTCGATTTGATGCGTTCAGTATGCAGGCACCCCCGTCCGCACTAGCGCCTGTCATGCCCACACAGATTGACCTTACCGCTGAGGAGCTTGAGGCATTCAGGGCGCCCATCAAGTTTGACGAAAGCGTGCCGGACACCCTGCTTGCAAGGATGATAGTCGTCAGACACTTTGAGACGAACGCTGTCCCGACCCCGGCCACGCCCTGAAGCGCTGCAGTCGAATGGCATGTTTGCCACGAGGTCACCATGTGCACCAGCGCACACCCCTTGTAGTGGTCTGGTGATTCGTTTCGCGAAATTGCGCTGTTGCAGGTGCGAGTAGCTGCAACACTGCAATAGTCAGCGAACATGCGAAAGCTCGACGCAATTCTGTCGGACCCAGCTCGACTTGCAGCGCGTGCGAAAGCGCTCAAGGCCGCGC
>JBIITU010000009.1:0-23341 GCA_044340335.1 Steroidobacteraceae bacterium | reverse complement strand
ACGGCCACGGCGATGCGATTGTGCACGTCGCCACTGTTGTAACGCAGCTCGAACCGCAGCGGTCGCTGCGCCGAGTAACCAGCGGCCGCATACAGGCGTTGCGCCTCGGCAATGCGCGCGCTCATCGGCTGGTCTGCGTAGTCGAACGACTGTGGCGTGTAGTCGAACGTGCCGGGCGGCACCCAGCCATGGCCCGGTCGTTCGCCGACGCGCGTCACGGCCTCGACCAGCTGGCGCCGGTCGATGACGAGCGACAGCGCGCGACGCAGCCCCGCCTGGCTGCGAAACGGCTCGCGCTCGAGGTTGAAGCCGAAGAAATAGGTGCCGAGCTGCGGGCCGATGCGCAGCTGCGCGCCATGTTCCGCGCGCACCTGGTCGAACTGTGCCGGCGGCACGACGGCGGTCACGTGGATCTCGCCGCTGCGATAGCGGCGATACTCGACGCCGGAATCGGAGTTCGTGACCCAGCGAACCCCCGCGAGCCGAACCGCCGCGGCGTTCCAGTAACGCGGGTTCGCACTCACGTCGATGTGCGACCCCTGCACCCAGGTCTCGAGCACGAACGGGCCATTCGTGACCGCGGTGCCGGGCTTCATGAATTCGTCGCCGGCGCGGGCCAGCGTCGCGCGGTGCACCGGAAACGTCGACCAGTGCGACATCAATCCGGGCAGGTAGGGCGCGCGCGCGGCGAGTTCGATCACGAGCGTGCGCGCATCCGTTGCCTGCACGCCGAGCTCGGTCGCGGGGCGGCGCCCCCGGATGATGTCGTTGGCGCCGCGGATCACGTCGACGATCTGCGCGTACTGCGAGGCCGTCGCCGGATCGACCAGCCGCCGCAGTGCGGCGGCGAAATCCTCGGCGACGACGACCTCGCCATTCGACCAGCGCAGCCCTTCGCGCAGCGTGAACGTCCAGCGCAGGCCATCGGCGCTGCTGTCCCAGCGCTCGGCCGCCGCCGGCACCGGTTCACCGTCCCGACCGATGGCCGTGAGCCCTTCGAGCACGTCGCGCAGCACGTTGGCTGCTTCGACGTTGCGCGCGCGCTGTGGATCGAGCGAATCCGGCTCCGGACCATTGCCGCGCACCAACCGCGTGGTTGCATCGTAGGCAGTGCCTGCGGCGGTCGTTTCGGCTGCAGGCGGCGGCGTGGCGCTGCCACAGGCGGCCAACGTCGCGAGCAGACCCATAAGTGCGATGCGCTTCAGCATGCGCCGATTATGACCGAGGCTCGGTGTCCACAGTCGGCGCAGTTGGCAACCGTGTGCAGCCTGTGGCTCTCTGGGCTCCTCAATCCGGGGGGATCTGCCATGCAATCACTGTTCGTGCGCGATGCGATGCTGGGCCGGCGTTCGGCGCTGGGGTCTCTGTTCGGTCTCGCTGCGGGCGCGACGCTGGGCGGCGCTCTGGGCGCGGCGGCGCCCGCGCAGGCTGCAACCGCAGCCGCACGCAAGCGGCGCCATGCGCCCCTCGACTTCACTAACCCGATCGACAACCTGTATGCGTTCGGCAAGATCTGGTCGGGCTACGGCGCACCGTTGATCGGCGGCTTCCATGGCCTCATGTATCTGCGCATCCCGGGCAAACGCCTGCTGCCCGTGTTTGGCTACACCGGCACCGGCATCCTGCAGGCCGAGTTCGATCCGAAAGGCTTCCTGAAGATCAAGTCGCGCGAGACCGGCTATTTCACCGACCTGCGCAGCGGCGAAGTGCTCGAGTACTGGGACAATCCGATCACCGGCGAGCGCTGCGAGGTCTATCACTTCTACAACGACCTGATCGCCGGCACGCTGACCACCGAGGTTCCGAGGTTCGCCTACGGCGCGGCCGGCGATGCGCCTACCATCATGAACGAAGGCACGGTGTTCCCCGAGCCCGATGGCAGCTATCCATTCCGGCTGCCATTCTCGCGCTACGGCGACGACCTGATGCTCGAGTGGGATTATGCGCACGAGTACACCAACGCCGTGACGCCCGAGGGCTGGCCGACGTATTCGACCGGCGCGCGCACGACGCCCTCCGAGCACTTCGTGCTGTTTGCATCGCTCGATGAAGTCGAGAACCGCGACCTGCCAACGGCGCGGATGCGCGCCGGCTTCACGCGTCTGTCGGAGTGCTGGCCATTCATGCGGATGGGCAAGAGCGAGCTGCGCGGCATCACGCTGTTCGGCCGCATGCACTCGCACAAGGGGCTGCCGGGGACTGCCGAAGTGCCGCCCAAAGTGCTCGCCTACATCGAGAAGCACGCACCCGAGTACCTGACGCTGCCGACGGGCTGGGACTCGCCGGGCGGCAACAAGCGTGTCGAGACCTGGCGCGCGTTCGCGCAGGACGTGCCGCCCGAAACGCCGGGCTACGAATGGACTGCGAAGGCGATGCGGCCGCCGGGCTTCAAGGGACCGCCGACCGGTCTCGGCAGGCGCGGCTATCCCTGACGCTTCAGCAACAGCTTTGCCTGTCGCGCCATCACGGCGGCGAACGAGGCACCACAGCGACGCTGCGCCCGCAACCACTCGGCGTCGCTGAGCGAGGCACGCACGCGCCGTGCAAGGCGCCGCAACCGGGGTCGATCCGGTGCCGGCGGCTGCTCCTGCAGGCAACGGTCGAGCCACTGCAGCAGATCGCGCCGCAGCTCCACGGTGCGGTTCGTGAACACGTCGTGGATCTCGGCGTCATAGCCGAAACGCGCAGCACGGAAGCGGTTGACCGGATAGACCTCGTACAGCCGCTGCACGTCGAGCGGCGGCCGCTCCCGGCTCAACCAGGTCGCGCAGGCACGCGCGAACACCGCCATGTCGACCGCGTGCTCGATCGACAGCGGCGTGTCGAACACGCGGATCTCCACCGTGCCGAACTCCGGCTTGGGGCGAATGTCCCAGTAGAAATCCTTCATGGATTCCACCAGACCGGTCGCGCGCATCCGCTCGAAGTAACGCATGAAGCCGGCCCAGTCGACCACCGGCGGCATGTGGCCACTGAGCGGAAACGCGCTGACCACGTTGACGCGGGCGCTCTGGAAGGCAGTATCCACGCCGCGCTGGAACGGTGATGCGGCGGACAACGCCACGAAGTGCGGCACCAGCGTGCCGAGCGCATGCGTCAGGTAAACGGCCTCGTCGTCGTCGGCAACGCCGATGTGCACGTGCTGGCCGAACACGGTGAACTGCTTGGCAAGATAACCATAGGTTTCATGGACGCGGTTGAAACGTTCGCTCTGCGTGATCTTGCGCAGCGGCCAGTCACGGAACGGATGCGACCCGCCGCCGCAGACACTGACATTGAGCCGCGTGCATTCGCGCCGCACGGCACGTGCCAACTTCAGCAGATCCGCCTCGAGCTGCGAGGACGAGCGATGCACCGCGCTGTTCAGTTCGATCATGGACTCGGTGATCTCGGCCTTGACCCGATCGTGATCCGCACGGGCACCGAGCCGGCGCAGCACCGAAGACGCCACCGACACCAGATGGCCGTCGTCAGGGGCGATCAGCATGAGCTCCAGCTCGACGCCGAATGTCGGCCAGACGAGCGGGCGGCGGGACGATGCGCTCATTCGGAATTCGCCTCCGGTTGAATCCTGCCTCGACAGCGCTGCAGCCTAGACGCCACGCGCGATACACGCAACGCAACGAGCCGTGGCAAGATGCCAGCTCAACGCACGGAGCCTCGCTTGCCGAATCCCCATGCCATTGCCGTGCTGATCGTGACGGTCGTCGTGTTCTTCCTGTACACGCGCTCGTGGATCCGCATGGAGCTGGTATCGCTGCTGCTGCTGGTGGCGCTGCTGCTGATCTTCTACATCTTTCCGTATGTCTCCGACGTCACCCGCATCACCGAGACCGAAGTGCTGCAGGCCTTCGGTCATCCGGCACTGGTCGCCATCTGCTCGCTGATGATCCTCGGGCGCGGCCTGACGATGACCGGCGCACTCGAACCTGCGGTACGCCTGCTCGCACGCGTCTGGGGCGTGAACCGCTGGCTCGGCCTGCTGCTCACGCTGTTGCTGGCCGCGTTCGCGAGCGGCTTCATCAACGACACGCCGGTGCTCGTGCTGATGCTGCCGATGCTGCTGAGCCTCGCGCAGCGCACCGGCTATCCCGCCTCGAAGACGCTGATGCCGGTCAACTGCGCGATCCTGATCGGCGGCACACTGACCAGCATCGGCACGTCGACGAATCTGCTGGTGCTGTCGACCGCCACTGATCTCGGCATGAAGCCGATGGGCATCTTCGACTTCACCACCATCTCGGCGATGGCGCTCGCCGTTGCGCTGCCCTACCTGTGGCTGATCGCACCGCACCTGCTGCCCGGGAACACGGACAACGGCACGCAGGTACCGCGAACGTTCCAGGCGCGCATCGTCGTCACGGCGGACAACGCCCGCCTCAACGGGCGCACGTTACAGGCGGCCGGCAAACCACTCGGGCGACCGCTGCCGGTGGCCGTATTGCTGCGCGACGGACGCGAGTTCACGCCGGAACCCTCTGAAGTGCTGGCCGACGGCGATGTGCTGCTGCTGCGGGACACACCGGACGGACTGCGTGAGCTCGCTGCGGTGCTGCAGACCGATCTTTACAACCGCGACGGCGCTGGCCGCTTCGCCGAGAGCGACATCACTCGCGACGACGTCAGTCTGGCCGAGGCCGTGATCGGCGCCGACTCGTCGCTGGTCGGCCGCAGCCTGATCGACGCGCGTTTTGCCGAGCAGCACTCGGTGGTCGTGGTCGGGCTGCAGCGCGGCACCGAAGATCTGCTGCGCGCGGGTCGCCGCGTCGGCGAGGTGCCGCTGTCGGCCGGCGACGTGCTGCTCGTGCAGGGCACCAACGAGCGGCTCGAAAAGCTCAAGCAGGATCCGCAACTGCTGATGCTCGACAGCAGCCTGCAGTTGCCGCGCTCGCCGCTCGCGCCCTGGGCGCTGGGCATCATGTTTGCCGTGATCCTCGCAGCCGCGACACGCGTGCTGCCGATCCACGTCGCGGCATTCATCGGCGTCATCGCCATGCTCGTCACCAGTTGCGTGCGCCTCGAAGGCCTGGGCAGGGCGTTGAGCCTCGAGGTGATCCTGCTGGTCGCTTCGAGCATCGCGCTCGGTCAGAGTCTCGTCAGCACCGGCGCCGCGGACTGGATTGCGCAGGGTGTCACCGTGCTGGTGGCCTCACTGCCGCCCGCCGTGCAGGTCGCCAGCTTCATGGCCTTCGCGGCGATGCTGACGAACTTCGTCTCGAACAGCGCTGCGGCCGCCGTCGGCACCCCGATTGCCATCGCGACAGCCACACAACTTGGCGCGCCGTTCGAACCGTTCGTGCTGGCGATCCTGTTCGGCGCCAACCTCGCGTTCGCGACGCCGATGGCCTACCAGACCAATCTGCTGATCATGAATGCCGCGAAGTACCGATTCGCGGACTTCGTGCGGGTCGGGCTGCCGCTCGTGCTGCTGATGCTGGCCACGCTTTCCATATTGCTGGTACAGCGCTACGGACTCTAGTTCATGTGGCGCGGCGACGCCCAACCCCGTTCGAGGCGCGCGCGCGTTCAAGTCAGGACTCACACCAGCCGGAGTCCTCCGATGACCGCACGCACCGCCTTTGCCGTTGCCACCCTCGCCCTGCTCGCCGCTGCCAGCACCGCAGCCGATGCGCGCGTCGCGGCTGTCGACACGCCCCTCGACGTCGAGATCTACGATCGCACCAGCGGGCGGATGCTGCCGCTGCACCGGCACCGCGGCGAGCTCTACGTCGCCGGCGAGCCGGGCCACGAGTACGAGATCCGGCTGCGCAGCCGCGAAGGCGGGCGTGTGCTCGCGGTGACGAGCGTCGACGGCGTCAATGTCATCAGCGGCGAGACGGCCGCGACGAGTCAAGGCGGCTATGTGCTCGATGGCTGGGGCGCCACGGCCATCGACGGCTGGCGCAAGAACCTGGACGAGGTTGCCGCGTTCTATTTCACCCGGCTGCGCAACTCCTATGCTGCGCGCACGGGGCGACCTGATCATGTAGGGGTGATCGGCGTTGCGATGTTCCGCGAGCGCGAGCGCGTCGAGCCGCACGAGTACGCTGCGCGCGGCAGCGCAGCGCGACCGGCGGCACCGCCGCTCGGCGCAGCGGCAGAGTCCGCCGATGCAGCCGCTTCACCGAGCCCGGCGCGCGACAGGCGGGCGGAGAGTGCTGCCGCGAGGCAGCGCCTGGGCACGGGTCATGGCGAGCGTCGCGACTCACGCGTGTCGCAGACGCGCTTCGAGCGACGCAGCGCCACGCCCGATGCCGTGCTGCAGATCTACTACGACTCGCGCGAACGACTGGTTGCGCGCGGCATCATCGCCGCGCCGCCGAACCACTACGGCGCGCGCCCGCAGGCCTTCCCGGCCGGCTTCGTGCCGGACCCCTGAGGCGCCGAGGGCGCCCAGCCCAGTGTCACGCGTCATGCGCACAGCCGTCTTCATTGCTGCAACAGCGCCGGCAACAACGCGAAGCCGATGACGATCAGCACAGCGCAGGGCCAACGCAGCACACCCATGCCCCGCCAGATGCGGGTCGTGATCGACGGCGGCATGGCCGCCTGAGAAGCTGCGTGGCCCCGCGCGGCTGCGATGCGCAACGCGTAGATCACGGCGCCGGAGATCGCGAGACCTGTCAGCAGCATCCCGAACAGGAACCAGATCACCTTGGTCCACAAGCCCGCGAAGTCGCCGAAGTGCAGCGGATCGGCCATCTCCGAGATCCGCTGGTGAATGCTGAGCTCGCGGCCGTCGACAACGCTGCGCACCGTGCCGGAGACCGGATCTGTCGACACGGCGTTGGCGCGCGCGCGCACCAGTACGGCACGGTACTGGCCTTCGATGCGGAATTCCGCCGCTGATTCGGTCGGGAACAGGACTCGTTCGATGTGCAGCCCGGGGAAAGCCTCGTGGGCAGCGGCGAGGCTCCGCGGCAGAAGTGCCGCAGCCTCGATGGTGCCGAGTTCGCTGCCGCGCTGCGGCGGCGGACCCAGCCGAGGCGCGTCGCCGCCGAGACTCTCCACCAGGTACCAGAGCCCGGTCAGGATCATCAGCAACAGGAACGGCAGTGACCAGACACCGGCGAGCCGATGCGCATCGCCCCAGGCGCGGCGCGGTCGTTCGAAGCGCAGCGGCTTGAAGAAGCCCTGCCACCAGCGCTTGTAGATCACGAAGGACGTCACGAAGGTCGCGAGCATGACGATCGCGAGGCTGGACACCAGCGGCACGCCGTACCTGGTCGGCAGCATCAGGTGCCGGTGCAGGTTGCGCAGCACGCGCTGCACGCTGAACCAGTGACCCGTGCCGAGAAACTCGCCGGTAACCGGATGCAGGTAGATGTAGCGCGTGCGGGTTTCGTCTGGTGCGATCGGACGCACCACCACGGCAACGGCGGCGAACCAGGGATCGATCGGCGCCGACAGATAGATGATGCGCGACTGCGGTTCGCGCTGTGCGACCGTGTCTGCGACAGCGGCCCAGTTGACGTCCGGCCGCGTGACCGTCGCCGGATCGACCCGCATGGCCGGCCGCAGCAACCAGTCGATCTCGTACGCAAGCACGGCCAGCGTGCCGGTCAGCAGCACGAAGCTCAACAGCAGCGTGAGCTTGAGCCCTGCCCACTGATGCACCTGCCACCACAGGCGCGTCGCGTTCATCCCTCTACCAGCGTCGGCTGATCTCGACGAAGGCTTCGCGCGGTGCGCCCGGGAAGTGCCCGGTGCGGTCGATGAAACCGGAAGCTGCATAGACCTCGTCCAGGGCATTGTTGACGCGCAGCAGGGCCTTCCACGGTCCGCGCTCGTAGATCAGCGAAACGTCGGTGACGAAGTAGGGCTGCACGATCTGGTTGCTCAGCGAGCGGCGCACGTCGACATAGTCGCCACCGACGGCAAGCGCGAGACCCAGCGCCGGAAACTGGTAGCGCGTCCAGAACCCGAGCGTGTTGCGTGGCGCATTTGCGAAGCGGTCGCCGACGCTGTTGAGAATCGCGGTGCGGCCGTTGGTGCGCGTGATCCGCGTGTCGTTGTACGCGTAGGACAGCGTGCCGACCCAGTTATCGGTGATGTCGGTCGTCAGATCGGCCTCGAAGCCCTCGCTCTCGACTTCGCCAAAGGCCAGCAGATCGTTGACGCCATCGCCACCGACATCGCCGCGCGGATCAGCCTGCAGGATGTTGCTGCGCGTGATCTGGTAGACGGCGAACGACCCCTGCACCCGCCCGTCGGCAAGGTCCCATTTGAGCCCGGCCTCGATCATTTCGCCCTCCGTCGGGTCGAAAGGACCGCCCGCGAGCGACGTCTGCGAGCCCACGCCCTGCGGCTCGAAGCTGTTGGCGAGCTGCGCGAATGCGGACAGGTCGTCGCGGATCCGGTACACCACGCCGGCACGCCAGGTCAGCGCGTCGGCATCGAAGCGCGTCGCGCCGGACTGATCACGGAACTCGTCATAGCGCAGCCCCAGCGTCGTGATCCAGCGCCCGAGCGTCGACTCGCCGAGCAGATAGCCGCCCTGACGACGTCCCGACGTGAGACTGCGCGTGAACGCCGGCAGCGTGTACGTGGCCGGATTCGTGACGCCGTAGGCGGGCGTGAACAGCGACAGCGGCGTGGGCCTGCCCGGCGTGGCGGCATTCGTGCCAGTCGAGGCACGGCTGTAGAAGTCCAGATCGCCATCGAAGTGATCGACGCCGGCAAGAATGCGGTGGCTGGCGCTGCCGGTCTCGACGCGCCAGATGCCGCTCGCGGCGAACGACCAGTTCTGCTGATCGCGGATCTGGTCGCGATACTGACGGCGCGACGCATCGACGATGCCATCCGCGTTCGAGTCGAACAGCCCGTTCGGCTCGTGGTACTGCTGCGTCTCGGACGCGAAGTTGTAGCGCAGGCCGACATCGAAGCTGAAGGCCTCGCCGGCCGTGCCCGTCCATTTGACCTGGGCGATGTCCGACTGCAGCCGCAGAAAATCGGTCGGCTCGTTGTGGTTCCATTCGATGGCAGTCAGGAAGTTGCCGGCGTTGTCGGCGGGCACGCCGCGCAGACGATTGGCGGGCAGATCCTGGTCGTAGCGCGTCGCGCGCAGATCCAGCATCGTCGCTCCGACCGGCAGGCGCAGCACGACGTCGGCAATCATCGATTCATTGCCTGCGCCCGTCCGCGGCAGGTCGCGGTCCTCGTAGAAGCCACCGACGCGCAACGCGGCGCCACGCTGCCCGAGGGGCAGATTGAAGTCCACCGAACCACCCTGGCGAGCCTCGGTGCCGGCGACGATGCGGACATCCGCAGCGAACTGCTCGAGCGGCACACGTGTGACGTAGTTGAACAGGCCGCCGGGCGCTCCCTGGCCATACAGCATGCCCGCCGGGCCTTTCAGGAACTCCACACGCTCCACGTTGAACAGCTGCGGTACCGAAAACCCGGCGTACGGATCGCCACGGAGGCCGTCGAAGAAGATCTCCTCCTGACGGAAACCGCGCGCCGTCACGCCGGCATAGCGGAAGAAGCTGACGCCGGAGAGATTCCGGTACAGGTCGAGGGCGGTTCGCGCGCCTTGATCGTCGATCAGTTCTGCGTTGATGACCTGAATCGACTGGGACGACTCGAGCGGTTCGATCGGCAATCTCCCCGTCGTGGTTTGCGCGACGCGGTACAGCTGCTGTGCGCGCGCGGTGATCACCACTTCCGTCAGCGCATCGGCACCCGTTGCAGCAGCGGCGCCCTGCGCCACAGCCGTTGCCGACAGTGCCGTCAGAAACAGCCCGCACAAGAAGCCGTTGGAGCGTTGCAGGTTCGACATTCGTATCCCGTTCGTGTTGTTGTGGTGGTGCATCGTGCTAGTGCAGCCGGTGCTGCGGTCGCGCGATGTTCGGCGTCGCTGCGCAACTGACCCGCAGTCCTGCCGCTCCTAGCTGCATCGCGAGTTCTGCCAGGCGCGCCTGCAGCAGCGGCAGGTTCACGTCACCGACCCAGTCGGTGACGATGCCGCGCGCCGCGCCGGCACAGGCGCAGCGGCGACGGTCGGCGGGCTGCGCCTGCAGCGCGTCGATGACCTCGACCAGATGCTGCTCATCGCTGCCCAGTGAGGTGTCGCCCGAGGGCCGGAAGTCGAGGCGGCGGCGCGCCCGTGTCGCGAGCGTGCCGAGTACGGCATCGAGGGAGGCGAGCGCCTGCGGCGCGCCGACGCGCACGAACGCGTCGCACAGACGCCTGGCCGCGGGCTCGTCCGGATCAGCGATCAGGATCCACTGACGCGCAGCCCAGACCAGGAACTGGGTCGGGAAGGCGAAGTCAGCCAGGCGCGGTGGCAGCGCCGTCATCGCCGTGCAGCCTGCGACAGCGGGCGTGTCGCGCGGTCGATGACGGCAATGGCCAGGCGCGTGCGCTCGGCGACTGGCTGCGAGGCGTCGTCGGCGAGTTCCAGCAGCGAGTTCATGACCGGCACGCCGTCGACGTCGAGATCGACGACGACGCCGGGCACGTCGCCAAGTCGCTGGTCCCAGTCGGCGCGGACGGCAGCCCAGTATCCGGCGGTGCGTTGCCAGTAGTCGCGCGCTGCGGAGAAGTCGACATCGCTGATGCGCCGATAGGTGTTGCTGCCGATCTCCTTGGCGATCAACGGTTCGTCGGCGTTGCGCCGCAGGTCCAGCTTCGTGTTGTCCTGCGCGTGCACCCAGCCCCAGGGCGTCACGATGTGGCGGTTGATGCCGACGAGCACGTCATAGTCGTCGCGTGTCGTGTGTTCACGGCGTGGCAGCGGACGCCAGGTCTGTTCCGAGACCCATTCAGACGTTTCGCCGCGATGTTCCCAGCGACCCAAGGCCGCATAGCGCGGACTGTCATCGACTTCGTAGACGCTCTGCGTCCACCGGCCGGCGACGTCGGCCGGCTGCAGCGCGCGTCGCTGCCAGCGCCGGTCACCGCGGAATTCGAGCAGCGTCGTATCCTGCCAGGTCCAGTCCTGCCGCCAGTGCTTGATGACGCTGTTGCTGCGCGTATCGAGCAGCAGGTGCTGCAGCACGATTCGTTCAGGGCTGTCTTCGACGACGACGACCAGTTCGGTGGCGCCCGAGGTCTTGGTCGGCTTCGATTCGTAACCGGCACGCAGCGCGACGCTTTCGACGAATTCGAAGCGCACGCGGTATTCACCAGCCATCGCGAGGATCGCGGCTCGATCCCGTGCGGATGGCGCCTGCTCGACAGTCGCCGCATGCACCGCTCTCGGCGACATGGCGAACGCCAGCGGCATCAGCATCAGGCCCAGACTCACAAACAGACGGCGTTGCAGTTTCACGTGGCTTTCCTCCTCGAGTTGCGTTGCAGCGGGCTTGCGCTCACCAGGTCAGGCGCAGTTGCGCGCCGAGACTGCGGCCTGGCTGGGTGTAGAAATCGAGCGCCGGGTCGTTGGCAAGACGGCCACGCACGTCGGCCCACTCCCAGTACTTGCGATCGGTCAGATTGAAGACACCGACATTGATCGCGGCGCGTTCGTTGACACGCCAGTCGGCGAGCAGATCCAGCGTTGCGTAGCCGGGCGGAGCGAAGAACGGCCCGCCTGTCTGATCGACACGACGCTTGCGCTCGACCGCCGTGGTTACGAGTTCCGCGCCCCAGCGGCTGCCGACAGGTCGATACGACAGGCCGATGACGGCGCGCGCCGGGTCGACTGTGTTCAGCGGCGCGCCGGCGGTACGGTCATCGCCTTCGCCCCAGCTCAGCGCGCCTCGCAATGACAATCCCGCGAGCAGCGCGGGCAAGGGCATCGCCGCCTTGGCCTCGAAGCCCTGGATCTCGACTTCATCCAGGTTGCGCGACTGGAACACGACGAAACCCGAGCCGGGCTGGATGCGCACGAACGAGAACGACTCGATGAAGTCATCGAAGCGGTTCGCGTAGACCGACAGCGACGCGAATGCGGCGCCACGGGTCCAGCGCAAGCCCACTTCGAGGTTGTCGCTCGTTTCGGGCCGCAGGTCCGGATTCGGCAGCGTCGTGTAGCGCGCGATCGCATTGGTGAGGCCGACGTTGACATCGCTGAACGGCGGCGCGCGGAAGCCGGCGCTGTAGCTCGCAAAGGCGGCGATCTCCTCGTTCGCGCGCCAGACAATGCCAAGCCGCGGCGACACTGTGGTGTCGGTCAGCGATGTCGGCGTGATGCCGGGGTTGTCGGCCGTGAAGATCGCATCGACCGTGGGGTCGAGCTCGTAGCGATCGACACGCACCGACGGCGTGAACGTCCAGTTGCCGAGGCGCAGTTCATCCTGCAGAAACACGCCCGTCTCGCGTGTGCGCGTCAGCGGCGTGTCGCGGACCGGGAAGGTTTCGATGCCGACGAACGGTGAGCGCGCGCCGGTCGTGCGGTTCAGTTCGAAGCCGTCGCGAAGCTGGTCGATGTCGGTTTCGAGAACTTCGATGCCCCACGTGAGCAGGTGCTCGACCGGTCCCGTGCGCAGCGCCTTGCGCAGCGTCAGCTCTGCGCCGAGCGCGTCTTCGGCGAAGCGAAACTCACGCTGGCGCAGTCGGAAGGTCGTCGCGGGACCGGCCGTCACGCGGCGCTCTTCGCTGGTGTACTGAGTGGTTTCGCTGTCCTGGCGGTAGAGCCGCCATTCGCCGCTGTCGACCCACCGGCGATTGACGCGGAACTCGTGGTCGAGGCTGAGCCGCGCGCGCTGTTGTTCGTCATTGCCGAGCAGCGACAGCACGGTCAGCGTCGGGCTGCTGGTGCGGGAGCCGATCACATCGGCAAACACATCGCTGCGCGACTGTTCGAGAGTGATCCGCAGCGTGTGGGCGTCGTTAGGCTGCCAGAGCGCTTTGGCCAACACGCTGTCGGAGTAGCCATCCTGCGGGTTCGGTGCCGTGCGGGTCGCATCCAGTGACGCCAGTCGTCCCTGGTTGTCGAACTCGCCGGTGTCGCGCCGCGTGTAGGCGACGAGGCCCGACCACTGCGTGCCGCGCAACGCGACGGATGCGGTGCCTGAGGCGCCGTCGTCCTCCTGGCCGTAGGCAAGCTTGACGCCACCGCCGACAGACTGACCTGGCCGCAACAGGTCGGCAGGGTCTTTGGTCGTGAACGCGACGACGCCGCCGATCGCGTTCGAGCCGTACAGTGCCGACGCCGCACCGCGCACGATGTCGACCCGCTTCAGCAGATCGACGTCGATCCCGTCGCGCGTCGCGTTCGAGAAGCTGCCGATCGAGAACGCTTCGGGCATGCGCACGGAGTCGACCTCGAGCAGCACACGGTTGCCCTCGATGCCGCGGATGTTGAAGTCGGTCAGGCCGAAGCGCGCGCGCGCATTGCGCACCGACACCCCGGGTTCGTAACGGATCAGGTCCCTGATGTCCGAGGCCAGCTCGCGATCGATGCGAGTGGCATCGATGACAGTCACTGTTGCCGGCACATCGATCAGCGCGCGCGGCGTTCGGGTCGCGGTGATCGTGACCTCGTGAAGTTCGGAGGCGTCGGGCGGCTCCGCCAGCGCGGCTGACGGGGCCATGACCAGTGCGATCAGCCCGGGGATGGATATCGATCTTGGCGGGAACATTCAGCCTCCAGCAGCAGGGCGGCGCGCGCTGCGCACCGGTTGTCTGGCTGGCGAAACGGGCTGGGAGAGAGAGCGCCCGTCGGCTGGCGGAAGTCGGATCGCTACTTCGTCAGGATCAGCTTCCCCTGACGGGTACGGGTCAGTCGGTACTCGGTCCCATCGTGATCGATGCGCACCTCGCGGCTCGTGCCGAACAACTCGCGGCTGCGGATGCGCCGCGGCGCCGCGGCGGGTGCCCGCAGGGGCCGCGGCGAAGCAGGAGCCTTGGGAACATCGGGCGACATGAAGCTAATGATAATCATTCGCGTTCATGTTCCGCAAGAGGCAACGCACGCACGCCGGCCTCAGGCAGCGCGGACCGCCTTCTTTTTGAGCCAGATCAACAGGATGGAGACAGCCGCGGGCGTCACGCCGGCGACCCGTGCGGCCTGGCCCAGCGTCGTGGGCCGCGCCGCCACCAGCTTCTGGCGCACCTCGTTCGACAGGCCAGGGATCGCGTCGTAGTCGAGGGTCTCTGGCAGGCGCGTGTCTTCGCTGCGCCGCTGTCGCTCGATCTCCGCCTGCTGCCGCTCGATGTAACCGCTGTACTTCGCGAGTACTTCGAGCTGCAGCCGGACTTCGCGCGGCAGCCGGTCGTCGATGGCCGCGAAGTCGGGCGTGGCCACCGCAGCTTCCGCGTCCGCAGCGAGGTGCAGCGCGAGCTCATCGAGGTGCGCGTAGTCGACCTCGGGGCGTCGCAGCAGCTCGAGCAGCGAAAGATCACGCGTCAGCGGTGCGCCGAGCACGCGCATGACCCAGTCCGACGCCTGCCCCGGCCGCACGCGCGTGACCTCGAGCCGCCGCTGCTCGGCTGCAACACCGGCGCGCTTGTGCTCGAACAGCGTCCAGCGCTCGTCGTCGACCAGGCCCAGTTCGCGGCCGCGCGGCGTCAGGCGCAGGTCTGCGTTGTCTTCGCGCAGCAGCAGCCGATGTTCGGCGCGGCTCGTGAACATGCGATAGGGCTCGCTCGCGCCGCGCGTGGTCAGGTCGTCGATCAGCACGCCGAGGTAGCTTTCGGCGCGCGACGGCAGCCAGGGCTCGCGCCCGGCGACGGCCAGCGCGGCATTGATGCCGGCGACGATGCCCTGCGCAGCGGCTTCCTCGTAACCCGTCGTGCCGTTGATCTGGCCCGCAAAGAACAGGCCCGCGACGCTGCGGGTCTCGAGCGACAGCGCGAGATCGCGCGGATCGAAGTAGTCGTACTCGATCGCGTAACCGGGTCGCGTCAGGTGCGCGCGCTCGAAACCCGGGATGCTGTGCACGAACTCGACCTGCACGTCGTAAGGCAGGCTGGTCGAAATGCCGTTCGGATAGATCTCGTGGGTATCGAGGCCTTCGGGCTCGATGAAGATCTGGTGCGAATCCTTGTCGGCGTAGCGATGCACCTTGTCTTCGACCGACGGGCAGTAGCGCGGGCCGATGCCTTCGATCATGCCGGTGAACATCGGCGAGCGGTCGCAACCGGCGCGGATGATCTCGTGCGTGCGCGGCGTCGTCTTCGTGATGTGGCACGGCAGCTGGCGCGGGTGATCCGTCGGCCGACCGAGGAACGAGAACACCGGCCGCGGCGCATCGCTGTGCTGCACGGCCAGGTCGGTGTAGTCGATGCTGCGGCCGTCGATGCGCGGCGGCGTGCCGGTCTTCAGGCGCCCGACGCGCGGCATGCGCTCGCGCAGCTTCGCCGCCAGCGCGTTCGACGGCGGATCGCCGGCTCGGCCGCCAGCGTGGTTGTCGAGCCCGACATGGATGCGGCCGCCCAGGAAGGTGCCGACGGTCAGCACGACGGCCGGCGCGAAGAACCGCACGCCGGAGATCGTCACGACGCCGCGCACGCGATCCTGCGCGCCGTCGGACTCGAGGATCAGGTCGGCGACTTCCTGCTGGAAGATCGCGAGGTTCGGCTGGTTCTCGAGCCGCGCGCGGATCGCGCGCTTGTACAGTTGCCGATCGGCCTGCACGCGCGTCGCGCGCACCGCCGGACCCTTGCTGGCATTCAGCGTGCGGCACTGGATCGCGGCCGCATCCGCCGCGCGTGCCATTGCGCCGCCCAGCGCATCGATCTCGCGCACCAGATGGCCTTTGCCGATGCCGCCGATCGCCGGGTTGCAGGACATCTGGCCGAGCGTCTCGATGCTCTGCGTCAGCAGCAGCGTGCGCCGGCCCATGCGTGCAGCCGCGAGCGCCGCCTCGGTGCCGGCGTGGCCGCCACCGATCACGATGATGTCAAATGCCTGCGGCGTGCTCATGGGGCCGGAATTCTAGGGCAGTTGCGCGCCGCGTGCCGCAGGTATCGCAGTGCAACGGGGCTCGCGTACCATGCGTGTGAATGGCGTCGCGTCGTATTCCGATCCTGGTGTTGTCGCTGTCTGCGCTGGCGTGCAGTGCGCAGGCGGCTGCGCCTCCACGGGCTGCGGCTGGCGTCACCGCGCCGACATCCGGCCCGCCCGCGCTGACCTGGCAGGCCTGCCGCCTCGAGCATGCCTCGAAGCTGGTGTCGATCGAAGCACAGTGCGCGACGCTGCGCGTGCCCGAGGACGACGCCCGGCCGGCGGGTCGTCAGATCGACCTGTTCGTCGCGCGCGTGCCAGCTGTCAGCGGTCGCAAGGCGCCGGATCCGCTGCTGCTGATCGCCGGCGGGCCCGGCATGGGCGCGAGCGAGATGTATCCCGGTGTCGCGCCGGCATTCGCGCGGACGCGCCGCATGCGCGACATCATCATCGTCGACCAGCGCGGCACCGGTCGCTCCAATGCGCTGCGCTGCGACGGCGACAGCGCGGCAGATGCCGACGCGAACGCCGACACGGCCGAGTTTCTCGCCGCGACGCGGCGCTGCTTCGACACGCTCGCCACGCGTGCCGATCTGCGCCAGTACACCACCAGCGTCGCGGTGCGCGATCTCGAACGCGTGCGGGCAGCGCTCGGCATCGAGCAGTGGAACCTGTATGGCGTCTCGTACGGCAGTCGCGTCGCGCAGCACTACCTGCGGCGCCATCCCGAACGCACGCGCAGCGTGATCCTCGACGGCGTCGTGCCGCCGGGGCTCGCGCTCGGCCCCGACATCGCCCTCGATGCGCAGGCGGCGTTCGAGCGCATCCTCGCGCGCTGCGCGCGCGACCCGGGCTGCAACGATCGCTTCGGCGATACGCGCGCGCACTACGAGACCCTGCTCGCGCGACTGCGCAGCGCGAAGCAACCCGTCACGATTCCCGACCCCACCACCGCTGCGCCGCGCCGCATCGAGTTCGGCCCCGCGCATCTGGGCGTCGTGCTGCGCCTGCAGAGCTATTCCGCCGCGACTGCGTCGCTGCTGCCGCTTGCGCTGCACGAAGCCGCGACGCGCGACAACCTCGTGCCGCTCGCCGGCCTGTTCGCGATGTCGCTGCGTGGCATAGGTGATGCGATGGCGGCCGGCATGCACAACAGCGTCGTCTGCAGCGAGGATCTGCCGTTCGTCGATTTCGCCCGTCTCGACCGGGCGCGTCTTGCGGCGACCTATATCGGTACCGAGCAGATCGACGCGCTGCGCGAGGTTTGCAGTTACTGGCCGCGCGGCCCGCTGGATCCGGACTTCCGTGCACCGCTCGCGAGCGACGTGCCGGTGCTGCTGCTGTCCGGCGGCGACGACCCCGTCACGCCGCCCGCTTACGCCGAACGTGCGATGCGGGGGCTGTCGCGGTCGCGGCACCTGCTGCTGCCGTCGCAGGGGCACGGCCAGATCGGCGCGACCTGCATGGACCGCGTCGTCGCGGGCTTCATCCAGGATCTCGATCCCAAGCAACTCGACGCGCGCTGCCTCGCCTCGGTGCGGCCGGCACCGTTCTTCACGACGCTGTCGGGAGCCGGGCCGTGATCGAGGCGCGCGGGCTCGTCAAGCGCTTCGGCAAAGTGGAGGCGGTCCGCAACGTGTCGTTCACGGCACCGGACGGGCGCATCACCGGGCTGCTCGGTCCAAATGGCGCCGGCAAATCGACGACGCTGCGGATGCTGTACACGCTGCTCACGCCCGACAGCGGCAGCGCGCGCATCGACGATATCGATGTCGCTGCCGATCCCGACGCCGCGCGCCGTCGCCTCGGCGTGCTGTCGCACAACGCCGGCATCTATCCGCTGCTCACGGCGCGCGAGAACATCCTGTATTTCGGCGAACTGCACGGCATGACGCGCGCGGAGCGGGAACGCCGTGCCGATGAACTGATCGAACTGCTCGAGATGCGTGACTTCGCGAACCGGCGCGCCAAGGGCTTCTCGCAGGGCCAGAAGCTCAAGACCGCCCTCGCCCGCGCGCTCGTGCACGAACCGCGCAACGTCATTCTCGACGAACCCACCAATGGCCTCGACGTCATGGCGGTGCGCAACCTGCGCGCGCTGCTGCAGCGGCTGCGGGATGCCGGCCACTGTGTGCTGTTCTCGAGTCATGTGATGCAGGAAGTGGCCGGACTCTGCGACGAGATCGTCGTGATCGCCGACGGCCGCGTCGTCGCCGCGGGCACTGCCGACCAGCTGCGCGCAGCCTCTGGCGCAGCCTCGCTCGAAGATGCGTTCGTGCATCTGGTGGAGCACGCATGAGCTTCCTGTGGACGGTGTTCCGCAAGGAGTTCTTCGAGAACCTGCGGGACCGGCGCACGATCCTGTCGGCGCTGATCTTCGGGCCGTTGTTCGGGCCGCTGCTGCTCGCGGTCATGCTGCAGCTGTCGCTGGCTCGCAGCGAGGCCGTGGCGGACGATCCGATCGCGGTTGCCGTCGCGCACAGCGAGCGGGCGCCAAACCTGATGGCTTTCCTGCGCGAGCGCAATGTCAGCGTCGAAGAAGTCGCGCTCGACGACGCCGGTGCGCGCGCCGCGATCCTCGCCAAGGAGCACAAGGTGGTGCTGCGCGTGCCGGAGGACTACGGCAGCCGGCTCGCGGCCGGTGAACCCGCGCCGCTGCTGATCTATGCCGACAGCTCCGACATGTTCAACGATCGGCTCGGCGACCGGATCCGCTCGCTGCTGGGTCAGCATGGCCAGCAGATCGCGCAGCTGCGACTGCTGGCGCGCGGTGTTGATCCGTTCGTCGTCGCGCCCATTGCCGTGCAGGATGTCGATGTCGCCACGCCGAAGAGTCGCGCCGTGCTCGCGCTCGGCGTGCTGTCTTATCTGATCATCCTCGCGATGTTCATGGGCGGCATGTACCTGGCCATCGACTCGACCGCCGGCGAACGCGAACGCGGCTCGCTCGAACCGCTGTTCACGACGCCCGCGCCGCGCGCCGCGCTGGTGTACGGCAAGATCCTCGCGACCGCGTCGTACATGCTGGTGTCGCTGACGCTGACGGTGCTCGCCTGCGCCGTCGTCGTGCAGTTCCTGCGGCTCGAGAACTTCGGCATGAGCGCAAACCTCGGCCCGGGCACTGCGCTGGCGCTGATCGCCGTCACGGCGCCGCTGATCCTCGCCGGCGCAGCGCTGATGACCGTCGTCGCGTCGTTCACGAAGACCTATCGTGAAGCACAGACCTACGTCGGCTTCGTCATGCTGATCCCGACGCTGCCGCTCGCGTTCGTGACGCTGCTGAACCTCAAGCCGACGCTGCCGCTGATGGCCGTGCCGTCGCTTAGCCAGCATTTCCTGATGAACGCGCTGTTGCGCGACGATCCGGTGGACCCCTTGGCGATTGCCGTGTCCGCTGGCGCCAGCCTGGCGCTAGGCGTCGTGCTGGCCTGGATCGCGGCGCGGCTGTACACGCGCGAGGGCATTCTCGGCTGAGTCGAGACCGTGTTCGCCGGACGCGCCGCCGGCATCATGCCGCGACAGCAGCGCGCGGAACCGGTACAGGTGATCCGCCGCAAACTCGCGCGCCTCGATTTCGAAGCGGTTGTCCCAGTAGCCGCGGCGGAACCACTCGAGCAGATAACGCCAGATCGACAGCTGGCGCGGCTCCCATTGCCGCAGCACGTGGAAGTACTCGTGCAGCACGATCTCGGGATCGTCGAAGAACTCAGCCGCGCTGCCGCGCAGGTAGATGCGCCGGCGCCGCGTCGTCGCGACGATGCGGCCATGCAGCCGCGCATACCAGGAGTGTTCGATGACGCGCACGTCGTCGACACCCGGCCCGAACAGTTCGAGCAGCGAGGCGCGCAGCGCTGTCGGCAACGGCACCACGCGGGGATTCATGCGTTCACCGCAGGCTGGCAGCCATCGCACAGGTACAGCTGCCGGCCCGCATGCAGCACGCGCCGGATCGGCGTGTCGCACTCGTAGCAGCCGCCATCGCGATCGAACGCGTAGTGACGGTAGGCACCGTAAGGCACGCCGGCCCGCTTCAAACGCCGCGCGATCGACGGTGCGTTCGTGACGCCGCCGGTGCGGTACGCGCGGCGTGTGATCGCGAGGGCCGCGCGCGCGAGGCGCTGTCGCGCGGCACGATCGAGCGCACCGAGGCGTTGGTCCGGATGCAGTCTTGCGACGAACAGGATCTCGCTGCGCAGGTAATTGCCGATGCCGGCGAGGAAGCCCTGGTCGAGCAGCAGCGTACCGAGTCGCTGGCGCGCGAAGCGCGGCGCGTCGAGCTGTGCTCGCACATGCGCTGGCGTGGTGGCGTCATCGAGCAGCTCGACACCGAGCTTGCGCACATAAGGGTGTGCGGCCAGCTGCTCCGTGGGCAGCACCTCTATCTCCGACGCGCTATACAACAGCGCCGCATGCGAGCGCGTGTCGAGCGCGAGCCGCAGTTCGCGCGGCGTATCCGGGCGTTCGCCCGCGGGCCCGACCAGCCATTTGCCGTACAGCTGGTTGTGCGTGTAGATCGATTCGCCGTTGGCGAAGTTGACGATCAGGGCCTTGCCGCGGGCGTGCACGCCGCGCACGCGTTGGCCGGTGAGCCTGCGCCCGGCCGCGCGCAGATGCGGAAAGCGGAACCACGCGCTCGCGACACGCCGACCGCGCAGCACGGCGTCGAGCTCGGCCGCAGCGCGGCGCATTTCGGGTCCTTCAGGCAAAGTCGGTTCGCTCAGATTTGATCTGGTTGCGCAAGAATGACGCGTCTTGTCGCATGCTGCTTGACTCGCGACGTTCTGAAAAGTCACATCGGCCTTGGCGAGATTTCGCCGACAATGCAGCGCTGAGAGGTCACGACTCATGGGACAGACGCCTTCACGACGCGACCTCATCCGGGGCGCCGCCAGCCTCGGTGCTGCAGCGGCAGCTTCAGGCCTGGCTGGAAGCACGCTCGCCGAGGCCCAGCCCGTACCGCCGCCGCCCAAGACCCCCGTGCCACCCAACCCCGGCGTCTCGCCGATCGACCGAGCGTTCGTGCGCATCGCCGAGGGCCCTGTGCATTACCGCTACATGGGCGCCGGCGCGCGCCGGTCCGACGTTCCCATCCTGATGCTGCACGCGAGCCCCGGCTCGTCGGAGCGCCTGGCGCCGCTGATCCCGGGCCTCGCGAAGGGTCGGCTGGTGATCGCACCGGATACGCTCGGGAACGGCGACTCACCACCACCCGCGTCGCGCGAAACCACGATTGCCTACTATGTGGATGCCAACATCCGCATCCTCGACGCACTGGGCATCGCGCGTGCCGATGTCTACGGCACGCACACGGGTGCGCAGATTGCTGCCGAACTCGCCGTGACGCATCCCGGGCGCGTGCGCCGGTTGATCCTCGACGGCGTGCCGCTGTTCACCGAGGAGTACAAGCGCGAGGCGCTGGCGAGCTATGCACCCGAGATGACCCCGCAGGCGGACGGCAGCCACCTGATGTGGGCCTGGAGCCGCTCCGGACCGGCGACGATACCGCCAGCGGAGAAACACGCCAGCGCGATGCTGCAATTGAAGGCTCTGACCACCTATCACATCGCCTACCGGGCCGCGTTCCAGCAAGACGTGCACGCGCTGTTGCCCAGGATCACGCAGCCGACGCTGGTCATGGCGATCGAGCGCGACCCGATGAGCGCGTTCGTCGACGCCGCGGCGGCGATGATCCCGGGCGCGTCCAGGGAGCGGGTGCCAACGTCTCCCGGCGTCACCGGCAAGCTGCCAGCCATCCAGAGGTTCTTCGGGATCCAGAGCTAGCGCGGCGAAGCCTTGCGAACCTAGAACAAGACACCCGTCTTCCGTCCTTGTTAAAGGCTGGCTATCATATGGAGCGATTCTGGCTCCATACGAAAGGCAGCCATCCGGATGGCGACCGTCGACGAAGCCCCGACCCGAGCGGGACGCTACATCACCCAGCCCACGGGCTACCGGGCGTTCATGCCGGCAGCGCTGCCGCCGAAGCCGGCATTGGCACTGGGCGGCGAGCTGCAGGGTCTGCTTTCCGCCGCCGACCGTGCGCTCGGCCGGCTCGACGGTTCGGTGCTCACCCTGCCGAACCCGGACCTCTTCGTCTTCATGTACGTGCGCAAGGAGGCCGTGCTCTCCAGCCAGATCGAGGGCACGCAAAGCTCCCTGCAGGACCTGCTCGCCGCCGAGGCGCAACTCTTCGAGCAGAACCTGCCGCGCGACGTGGACGAGGTGATCAACTACGTGCGTGCCTTGAACCACGGCCTGGCGCGACTCGCCGAGGTGCCGGTTTCGGTGCGGCTGATCCGCGAAATCCACGCCGAGCTGATGCGCGGCGTGCGCGGCGGCAAGCTCCAGCCGGGAGAGCTGCGCACCAGCCAGAACTGGATCGGACCGGCTGGCTGCACGCTGAACACCGCAACCTTCGTGCCGCCGCCGCACCACGCGGTGCCCGCGGCGCTAGGAGATCTGGAGAATTTCCTGCACGCATCCGACAACCTGCCACCGCTCGTGAAGATAGCGCTCGCGCACGTGCAGTTCGAGACGATTCACCCGTTCCTCGACGGCAATGGGCGAGTTGGGCGACTGCTGATCACGTTCCTGCTGACCGAGCGAGGCGTGCTGCACAAACCGGTGCTGTATCTGTCGCACTATTTCAAGCAGCATCGGCAGACTTACTACGAGCACTTGCAGGCGGTCCGCGACCAAGGGGCGTGGGAGCCGTGGCTCGCGTTCTTCTTGCGCGGCGTGATCGCCG
The DNA here is from genome assembly GCA_044340335.1 of Steroidobacteraceae bacterium. Classification (GTDB taxonomy): domain Bacteria; phylum Pseudomonadota; class Gammaproteobacteria; order Steroidobacterales; family Steroidobacteraceae; genus UBA964. The sequence continues at coordinate 758 of JBIITU010000009.1, read as the reverse complement.
TGGCCGGCGAGGCGGCGGAAACGGCACGGCGCATCCTGCAACTGCGCGAGCAGCACCGTGCCGCGATCACCGCGCAACTCGGCCGCGCGGCGGGTAACGGCCACAAGGTGCTCGAATCGCTGTTCGACCGGCCGATCGTCGCGGTGAATGACGTGCAGAAGATGACCGGCACCACGTACGCCGCCGCCAACAGTCTGGTGTCCCGGCTGGTGAAGCTGGGCGTGCTCAGCGAGATGACCGGCTATGCACGGAACCGGCGCTTTCGCTATGCGCCTTACATTGCGCTGTTCAATGAGGCGAAGCCTGGGTGAGCAGCAATACCGAGACGCCTCGCGGCAGCGTTACTTCCCGATGCAGATCATCACTATTCTAATAAGTGATTGATCCGTATATGGAAACACCCGGCGTGGGGCCGGAACGGGGACAGCTATGGGGCCACAGATAGAAACTACGCACCCACGGCTATTGCGCTTACCGGGCCATGGCTCGCGATCCAACCCTTCGCAACGAGGCGCGCTTTGGCAGCAGCAATGTGCCGCTCGTGGAAAAGGTGAGCTTTGCGCTTGCTCCAGCCGTGGACGGTGGACGTGACTTCCGCGTCGGAAAGCGGCGTTGCGGCACGACTAACCACCCAGTGAGTAGTAGCCAAGAGCTCCATTCCATAGGGGGACTCGAAGCCCTCGATCAGCGCTGCAACGCGGTCCAAGCGCTCCTTCACATCCCGATCAGCTTCGATGACCTCCAGGGCCTCGCCGACG
>JBIITU010000185.1:0-6497 GCA_044340335.1 Steroidobacteraceae bacterium | reverse complement strand
GACGTTGACGAAGCCGTTGTGCATCCACAGGCGCGCGAAACGCGCGCCGGTCGCGCCGCAGGACTGCGCGATCTCGTTCTCGTGGTGCGGGAACTTGAGATCCATGCCGCCGCCATGGATGTCGAACTCGTCGCCGAGCAGTTCGGCCGACATCACGGAGCATTCGATGTGCCAGCCGGGGCGCCCCGCCCCCCACGGCGACGGCCACGAGGGTTCATCGGGCTTGGCGCGCTTCCACAGCACGAAGTCGAGCGGATCGCGCTTGGCGCGGTCGACTTCGACGCGCGCGCCGGCGCGCAGGTCGGCGAGCCGCTTGCCGGACAACTTGCCGTACTCGGGAAAGCTCGACACCGAGTACATGACGTCGCCGTCGTCGGCGACGTAGGCATGACCGGAGTCGATCAGCCGCTGCGCGAGCGTGATCATGCCGCCGACATGCTGGGTCGCACGCGGCTCGTGATCGGGCCGCAGCACGCCGAGTCGGTCGTAGTCTTCGTGCATCGCGGCGATGAAGCGCTCGGTGAAGCGCTCGATGGGTTCGCCGAGTTCGTTCGCGCGCTTGATGATCTTGTCGTCGATGTCGGTGATGTTGCGCACGAAGATCACGCGCAGGCCGCGCCACGCGAGGTAGCGCCGCACTACATCGAACGCGATCTTGGAGCGCGCGTGGCCGATGTGGCAGTAGTCGTAGACGGTATCGCCGCAGACATACATCCGCACTTCGCCGGGATGGATCGGGACGAGCGCTTCGCGTTCGCCGGTCAGGGAGTTGTGGATGCGCAGCATTCGAGGCTCACGTCGGGTGGCGGGCGTTCAGGAGGCGCTGCTGCACTACCCCGGGCGGGAACAGCGGCAGCAGCGGCGCGAGTTCGGGGCCATGGTCGAGGCCGGTCAGCGCGATGCGCAGCGGCTTGAACAGCGCCGGGCCCTTCGCGCCGGTGGCGGTGCGCACGGCGGCGGTCAACGCCGGCCAGTCTGCCGGCTGCGCGCCCTGGGCAGCTGCCGCCGCGGCGGCGGCATCGAAGAACGCCGCGCCCGCGGCGTCGAGCAGCGCGCGACCGGCGGCATCGAGCGGCTCGGGCTGGTCGCGCACGATGCGGGCCCAGCGCGTCGCATCCTCGGGCAGCACGACGTTGGCGCGCACCGCGGCGAGCAGCGCCGCGCGCTGCGCGGGGTCGAAGCCGGGCGGCAGCGCGGGCAGCAGCCAGACAAGCGCGGCGTCGAGCGACAGCGCATGCGCGGCGTCCTTCTGCCAGCTCGCGAGCTGCACGTCGTCGAAACGCGCCGGCGCGCGCCCGAGGTGCTCGAGCGTGAACGCCCGCGCGAGCGCATCGAGGGGCTGCAGGCCCTGCAGCGGACTCGAGTGGCCGAGCCGGAACAGGTGATTGACGATCGCGGCGGGCAGATAGCCAGCGCGGCGCAGATCGCCGAGCGAGCGGGCGCCGGCGCGCTTCGACAAGGGCGCGCCGTCGCCGCCGGTCAGCAGCGCGACGTGGCCATAGCGCGGCGCAGCCAGGCCAAGCGCCTCCAACAGCAGCAACTGGCGCGGCGTATTGGTCAGGTGATCCTCGCCGCGCAGCACGTGCGTGACGCCCATCGCGGCGTCATCGAGCGCGTTGCAGAAAAAGAACGCGGCGGTGCCGTCGCCGCGGCGGATCACGAAATCGCCGATATCGTCGGTCGCGAAGCGCTGCGGACCGTGCACGAGGTCCTCGAACTCGATGCTGCGCCCGGCCGGCACCCGAAACCGCAGCGTTGGCGCGGCACCGGACCGCGCGGCGCGCGCGGCGCGCTGCCCGGGGTCGAGGTCGCGGCAGGTGCCGGCGTAACGCGGCGGTCGCCCGGCGGCGAGCTGGCTGCGGCGCGCGAGGTCGAGCTCGAGCGCCGTGCACCAGCATGGGTAGACGAGCCCGCGCTGCTCGAGCTGGTCGAAGGCGGCGCCGTAGCTGGCGACGCGCTGCGACTGCAGATACGGGCCGTGCGGCCCGCCGACATCCGGCCCCTCGTCCCAGTCGAGGCCAAGCCAGCGCAGGTCGTCCTGCAGCGCGACGGCGTGCTCGGGGCGGCTGCGCTCGGCATCGGTGTCTTCGATGCGCAGCACGAAGCGGCCACCGTCGCGCCGCGCCAGCAACCAGCTGAACAACGCCGTGCGCGCGTTGCCGAGGTGCAGCGCGCCGGTCGGACTCGGCGCGAAACGCGTGACGACTGCGGACATCCTTGCAAGTTTATATGATGGGGCGATGTTCCTGTTCGTCTCGGACCTGCACCTCGACGGCGCCGCACCCGCGGCCATCGACCAGTTCGTCGAGTGGCTGGCTGGCGAGGCCCGCAGCGCCCGTGCGGTCTACATCCTGGGCGACCTGTTCGAGAGCTGGATCGGCGACGACGATGCCGACCCGGCCCGGGAACGCGCCTGCGCGGCGCTGCGCGCACTGACTGCCACCGGCGTGCCCTGCTTCGTCATGCGCGGCAACCGCGACTTCATGCTCGGGCCGGGGTTTGAAGCACGCACCGGCTGCCGGCTGCTGCCGGATCCGGTCATTGCTGACTTCGACGGTCACGCGGTGCTGCTGACGCACGGCGATCTCTTGTGCACCGATGACCACGCCTACCAGGAACTGCGCAGCACCGTGCGCAGTCCGGACTGGCAGCGGCGCGTGCTGGCGCTGCCGCTCGCGACCCGTGGTCTGCTGGCGGGCGCAGCCCGGGCCGGCAGCAAGGCGCACATCGAGCAGGCGGCCATGGCCATCATGGATGTCAACGACGACGCCGTCGCGAGCCTGTTTCGGACGGCGGGCGTCGACTGCATGATCCACGGCCACACCCACCGGCCGGCGATCCACGGGCTGCAGGTCGACGGCCGACCGCGCACGCGCGCGGTGCTGGGCGCCTGGTACGAACAGGGTCAACTGCTGCGCTGGCGCGACGGCGCGCTGGAAGCGGGCGTGCTGCCGCGGCGCTAGCGGCTGGCGCGTGGGGCGAGCGACCGCTACCGCGGCGTGCCCGAGTGAAAACAGAACGCGTCGTCGGGAGCGGTGGCCAGTTCCGCCTCGACAGCCGCGAGTTCGGCCAGCCGGGTGCGCCAGTCGAGTGCGGGGCGGGCACGCTGCTCGGCGTCTGCGAAGCGCAGGTAGAGCTCATAGTGCCTGGCCTCGGCGCGTTCGAGCGTGCGGTAGAGATCGGCGACCGGCGCTGGCAGCGCCGGCGCGAGCAGGCGGAACCGCTCGCACGAGCGGCCTTCGATCAGCGCGCCGATCAGCAGCACATCGAGCTTGCGGCGCGGTTCGCTGCGCGCGGTCGCCGCGCGCAAGCCCGCGGCATAGCGCCCGGCGCGGCGTCGCTGCGGCTCGATGCCGAGCGAGTGCATCAACTTCGCGACCTGCTCGAAATGCCGCAGCTCTTCGCGCGCGAGCCGCGACAACTGGCCCGCGAGCTCGGTGTCGTCGGCGTACTGGAACATCAGCGAGATCGCGGTCGAGGCGGCCTTCTTCTCGGCATCGGCGTGATCCTGCAGCAGCTCCGGCAAGCGCGCGCAGGCGAGCTCGACCCAGCGCGGCGACGTCGGCGCCGCCAGCATGGCATCGATGGGCGGCAGATCCGCGGCGCGCGCACTCCTCACGCGGCGAGCCCCGCCTCGGGCAACGCCGCCTGCGCCTCCTCGATGGCGCGCAGTGCGGCCTTGGCGCTCGGGTAGCGATCATCCGGACGCTTGGCCATCAGGCTCTCGAGCAGCGGCTGCAGCACGGCGAGTTCGGCCGGCAGTTGCGGTATCGGTTCCTTGGCATGCTTGTAGATGATGCCCATCGCCGTGTCGCTCTCGTACGGTTTCTTCGCCGTCAGCATTTCGTACAGCATGATGCCGAGCGCGTACAGGTCGCTGCGCGGGTCGGTCGGCTGGCCGTGCCCCTGCTCCGGGCTCATGTAGTACGGCGTACCGAAGATCAACCCCTTGTCGGTGATCTCGAGCTCGAGCGCGCGGTGCTTGGCCAGCCCGAAGTCGATCAGCGCGAGCGAACCATCGTCACGCACCATGACATTGCCGGGCTTGAGGTCGCGGTGCAGGATGCCGGCGTTGTGGATCGCGTCGAGCGCACCAGCGATCTCGTGCATGTAGTCCAGCGTCTGGCGCGGCGACAGCGGCGTGCGCATGCTCGCGCGCAGGTCGCCGCGCGCGAAGTACTCCATGACCAGGTAGGCATAATCGTCGGTGACGCCGAGGTCGTGCAGGTGCACGACGTTCGGATGACGGATGCCGCGCACGATCTCGTACTCCTGCAGGAAGCGCGCAAAGGCCTGATCGACACCGTCGCTGCGGCGGGCATCGCGGGTCACCTTCAGCACCACGAGCGCGCCGGCCTTGTAGCTCTCGGCGAGGTACAGATCCGACACCGAGCCGGAGGCGATCCGCTTGACGCGCCGGTAGCCCCGCACGTAGGCGCCGCCGAAGGTCTGCTGCTCGCGCACGTCCGGCGCGCTGCGCCAATTGGCAATGGCTTCGGCCTGCTGCGCCGACGCTGCCCGCAGGCATGCGATGAGCCGCTCGTGCTCGATTTTCGCCAGCGACACGGTATCGAAGGCGCCGGCCGCGCGCGCCGCGGCGGCGAGCGTCGCATCGTCGCGCTCGAGCAGGAAAACCACCGGCGCAAAGCCCGGTCGATTGCTGAGCTCCGCGAGCCAGGTCAGGCCGTCGCCCGTCTTCCAGGACTGGTCCAGCAACACGGCGTCATAGCCCTGCGCAAGAAAGCCAGCCTGCAACGGCCCGCGGACCACCGGGTTGTACGCCGCCACTTGCGCATCGGGCCACACGCAGGTGACGTGGTGGCGCACCAGCGCGCGATAGCGCGGGTCGTCGTTGATGAGCAGCAGACGCATCGCCGCATTACATCATGCGGTTCAGGGGGGTGACCATTTCGGGGGTCCGGCCCGGCCTGCGGGCTTGTCAAAGCTTGAGACCCAACACGATGTCGCAGACGTTCGTGCCGGTGGGCCCCGTGTGAACCAGGTCACCCGCGGCCTCGAGCGCGGTGCCTGCATCGGCCGACGCCAGCTGCCGGGATGGGTCGAGACCGGCGTCGCGGATGCCCGCGCAAGTGCCACCATCGACGAGTGCCCCGGCATCCGGGGACGCACCATCGATGCCATCGGTGCCGCAGGCCAGCAGCGCAACATCGCTGCGCCCTGCGAGCTGCATCGCCGCTGCCAGTGCGAGCTGCTGGTTGCGCCCACCGCGCCCCGGGTTGACGGGCAAGGTCACGGTCGTCTCGCCGCCTGCGAGCAGCAGCCCGGCCGGTCCGGCCACGAGCAGCCGCGCCAACCGCTCGCCCTGCGCCGCCGCCTCGCCGTCGAGTCGGTTCGCCAGCCGGGTCACCGCCAGCCCGTCGCGCTGCGCCTCGGCCTCGACCGCGTCCAGCGCCTGCGCGAGCGATGCGACGATGCGTCGCTCGACGCGATCGCCGGGCCGCGCCGCGAGCAGCCCGGAGCCGATCACCGCGGGATCGTCAGCGGGCACGTCGGAGATGAACAACGCCAGCGCGGGTCGCGCCTGGAGTCGAGCCGTGAGACCGCCACCCTTGAGCTGCGAGACGGTCGCGCGGCGGCGGTTCAGTTCGCCGATCGGCACACCCTCCGCGAGCCCGGCTGCGCCCAGCGCGCGCGCCTGCGCGAGGTCGACGCCGTCGCGCAATACCTCGACGAGGCTCGAGCTGCCGCCGGAAATCAGGAACAGTGGCTGGACGCCCTCCGGCAGTCGCGCGACGGCGTCGAGCAACCGCGCGCCGGCCGCAAGACTGCGCGCGTCAGGAAACGGATGCGCCGCGTGCAGCACCTCGGCGCCCAGTGCGCGGGCCTGCGCCGCGAACACGTCGCCATCCGGCACGATGACGAGGCCGCCGTCGAGACGGGGGCCCAGCGCATCGCTCGCCCCGCACCACATCGACGCCGCGGCCTTGCCGACCGCAAAAGCGCGCCAGCGATCCGCGGCGCCGGCGGACTCGCGCGCCAGCGCGCGCCGCACCGCGCCACGGCCATCGACCGCGTCGAGCGCGATGCGGAACAGATCGAGCAGGCAGGTGCGGGGATCTGCGACGCGGGGCGCCGCACCGCGCGGCATCAACCGCCGCCGCGGATCACGCGCACGCCGACCGCATCGCGACGGCGCGCTTTGGCGGAGTCCGAGCGCTCGACTTCGAGCCGGTGCAGATACTCGGGCGTGACGTCGCCCGTCGGGTACTCGCCCGAGAAGCAGGACGTGTCGAACTCGCTGATGTTGGCATTGTCGTGCCGACAGGCCGAGACCAGATCGTCGAGGTCCTGGTAGATCAGCCAGTCCGCGCCGATCGCGCGGCGCACTTCGTCTTCGGTGCGCGCGGCGGCCACGAGTTCGCTCGCGGCGGGCATGTCGATGCCATAGACGTTGGGATAGCGCACTGGTGGCGCCGCCGACGCGAAGTAGACCTTGCGCGCACCGGCCTCGCGGGCCAGCTCGATGATCTGCGCCA
>JBIITU010000184.1:0-6547 GCA_044340335.1 Steroidobacteraceae bacterium | reverse complement strand
GTTCCGCCGTCGATCTCCAGTGGTCCCGAGTCGCGGCCGCTGCGCTGGGTTCGCTGACCCTGATCCTGCTGGTGCTTGCAGTGCGACTGCTGGGCATCGATTTCAAGCGCCGCGAATTGGCGCGCCATGAGCAAGCCACCGAACGACGGCGCCTCGAGGAGTTGGTACAGCGGCGCACGGAGGAGCTGTCGCGGCTCACGACTTATCTGCAGACAGTCAGTGAGGAAGAGAAGGCTGCGCTGGCGCGTGATCTGCACGATGAACTCGGCAGTCTGCTGACGGCGGCGAAGATGGACCTGGCCTGGCTGCAAGGCCGGGCCAGCGCCAATGAGCCTGAAGTGCGCGCCAAGCTGGACGCGCTCGCTCATGCGATCAACGAAGCCATGGATCTGAAGCGTCGGGTCGTGGAGAACCTGCGGCCAGCGTTGCTCGAGCACTTCGGCTTGCCGCTGGCGATGCACAATTATTTCGATGAGACCTGCAAGATGGCCAACCTCGATGTGCAGATCGACGTGCCCGATACCATCGACAGGCTACCGCCCGAGCAAGGCATCGCGTTGTTTCGCATCGGCCAGGAGGCCTTGACCAACATCATGCGGCATGCGCGCGCCACGCGGGTCAAGCTGCTGCTGGAAGAAACGCCAGAAGGTATCCACCTGCGCATCAGCGACAACGGCGTGGGCATGCGGCCACAAACCGCGGGCGGCGTGACTTCGCATGGCATCGTCGGGATGCGGCATCGGGTCGAATCGTTGCACGGCGTATTCGAAGTGCGCGCCAACCAACCCACGGGCACAGTGATCGACGTGGTTGTTCCCCACATCGCTGCAGTTGCTTAGCCCCGACGGGTCGCCGAGATCAGCGGCAGCAGTTGATCAAACTCGCGCATTTTGTCCAGGAAATGATCTGCCCCTGCCGCGAGGGCGCGTTCGCGGACCGACCGAAGATCGTAGTTCGTCAGCACGATGATCAATGGAGCGGGCGCAAGCTCGCTCCTTGCGCGCGTCCGGCGGATCACATTGATGCCGCTGCCCAGGCGCAGTTCGACATCGACCACCAGCACGTCGAAGGTCTGCGCCTCGATCAGTTCCATCGCGCCATTTTCCGTGTCGGCGACGCCGGTGACCTTCATGACACCGGAGAGAGTCAGCAATTCCGTTAGCCGTGATTGCAGGCGTGCGGAATCCTCTACCAGAAGGATGCGCAGCTCTCGATTAGTTGCTCCGTCCAAGGCAGAGGTGAAGCTAGCGTATGAGGTTGTTGCGGATAGCATAGCTGGTGATGTCTGCGTTCGTGTGCATGCCCATCTTCTCGAGCAGGCGAGAACGATAGGTGCTGATCGTCTTGACGCTCAGGAACAGCTGGTTGGCTATCTCAGTGACGCTGCGGCCCTCTGCCAGCTTGCAGAAGATCTGGAACTCGCGTTCCGATAGTGTGCTGTGCAACGGCTGGTCGACGTCCGCGTCCATGCCGTTCACCAGCAGTTCCGCAAGCTCGGGTCCGACATAGCGGCCACCCCTTGCCACGATGCGCACGGCACGCAGCAGTTCAGCCTCGTCCGCGCTTTTGCTGATGAACCCGTTGGCGCCTGCACGCAGCACATTGATGCCGAACTGTCGCTCCGGGTAACCGCTGACGACGAGCACGGCTACCGTGGGATGGCGGGTCCGGGCAGTCTTCAGCACCTCGAGCCCGGACATGTCGGGCAGCGCCAGATCGAGCAGCAGTACCTGGCAGGGCTGGGAGCCGAGCGCATCGAGCGCCTCACGGCCGGTGCGACATTGCGCCGCGACCCTCAGGTCGCTCTGGCCTGCGAGCACTTGGGACAAGCCGGCGCGAACCAGGTGGTGATCGTCGGCAATGATGAGACTGAGGGCTGGCATGGACCTTCGCGGTAACAGACTGGGTAAGTATGGACTCAATCCGTGTCAGGCGCTGTCAGCCGGCGCTGACAGGGTTTGGCGGAAAAATGACGGCTGTCGACGTGGGCCGACAGCCGCCGAGGTCCACCCGCGGCACGGGGATCAGTGCCGAGGTGGGTCACAGGGTGGTCCTATTTGACCGCGATCTGGTTGTCGACCCGAACTACGCCGTCGACGCCGCGTGCAACTTCGCCGGCTGCCGTACGAGCAGCCGTCGAATTGACGAACCCGGCCAGCAGGACCACGGAATCGCGCGTTTCGACATTGATCCGGAAGGCGTTAGTCCGGGCGTCCGACGCCAGCGCCGACTTCACCTTGACCGCGAGGGCTTTGTCGTCGACGTACTCGCCACCGGTGCGGTCGCCCTCCGGCTTCAACTTGAGGTTGTTGTCCACGGCCACTACTCCGTTGACCTTGCGGGCCAATGCCACCGCTTGGGTCCGCATTTCCTGCGAGCGCACGAAGCCGTTCAACTGAACCCGCCCCTTGAAGACTTCGACGTCGATTTCATGGGCCTTTGTCAGGGGGTCGCCGATCAACTCAGCCTTCACGCGGGTGGTGATCATCGTATCGTCGACTTGCTCGCCAAAGGACTTCTGCGTGCGAGTCGACGCGCAGGCTACCGTGGTGAACAGCGCAACGCCAACGATCAGCACGGCGCGAATTGAACTGGACCTTAACATCGTGAGTCTCCTTGAAACGAATCTCTTCGCGGAACACGATGCGCTTTCGGCGGCACGCGGACCGTCAGTGTCGGTGCGCATCTGGTGTAGGACGCGACCGCGCCTGCAATCACGACAAGGAAATCCCGCGTCCCTTCAGCGGTCCTGCGTTGCGGTGACGCGCCATACCGTGTTGCCGACGTCATCGGCTACGAGCAGTGCGCCGCTGTTGTGCACTGCAACGCCGACCGGGCGTCCATGCGCGTCGCCGTCTTCGTTCACGAATCCCGTCAGCACATCCACCGGCGGACCGGATGGTCTTCCAGCTGCGAATGGCACAAAGATCACGCGGTAGCCACTGCGGGGTTTCCGATTCCATGATCCATGCTGACCGATGAACATCCCGTTGCGATGCCGCGGCAACAGCTTCGCTTCCGACGAACTCGCCAGGCCGAGCGAGGCAGTGTGCGGTCCCAGCGCATAGTCCGGCACTAGCGACGCAGCAACCCGGTCCGGTCGTGGCGGCTTTACGCGCGTATCCACGTTGGCTCCGAAGTAGCTCCATGGCCAGCCATAGAAGCCTTTATCCTCGACCTGAGTCATGAAGTCCGGCACGAGATCGCTGCCGATGCCATCGCGCTCGTTTACGGTTACCCAGAGGCGGCCAGTCGAAGGTTCCCAGGCGAGTCCGTTCGGGTTGCGCAGGCCGTCCGCATAGATCCGGTGCGCGCCGCTGGCGATGTCGATCTGCCAGATCGCAGCGCGTCCGACTTCCTCACTGAGACCGTTCTCGCCTACGTTGCTGTTGGATCCAACGGTGGCGTAAAGCAGTTTGCCGGACGCATCGGCAACGAGGTTTCTGGTCCAGTGTTGGTTGATCGCGCCAGCAGGGAGCGTTAGCAGTTTTTTGCCAGGCGCATCAATATGGGTATCGCCAGTGCGATACGGGAAGCGCAGCACGGCGTCGGTGTTGGCGACATACAGCGCGTCGCCGACCAGAGCCATGCCGAAGGGCGAGTGCAATCCGCTGATGAATGTGCTGCGCGCCTCGGCAACGCCGTCGCCATCTGCGTCACGCAGCAGCGTGATCCGGTCGGCACTCGTCACACCGGCGCCGGCCCGCTTCATGAGCCGCGCCATGAACCAGCCGCGCAGCGACGGTTCCGCATCGGGCCGGTGCGGTGCGTTGGATTCGGCAACCAGCACGTCGCCGTTCGGCAGCACGAGCAGCCAGCGGGGGTGATCGAGCTCTCGCGCAAACGCCTGAACCTGCAGCCCGTCGGCGGCGCGTGGCATGGCATCTGCCGGCCAGCCGCGTGCGGGAGCGACAAGGACCGTCGGCAGCATGGACGAGCGTGGCGCAGGGAGCGCGGGCGTCGGGCCTGTGCCGTCAGCGACAGACAGCGTCGCGCTGTCCCCGCAACCCGACGCCAACATCAGCAATGCGAGGCCGCCGCAGGCGCGCGCCGTCATGCCGCACTTCGAAACAGCGGATGTTTCCAGCGCTGTTCGACCCGGTGCCAATCGACGACGTCCCACCAAGACCGCATCCATCGAGTACGCTCGTTGTGATAGTCGAGGTAGTAGGCGTGCTCCCAAAGATCGAACGCGAGCAGCGGCGTGGCACCTTTCGACAGCGGACTGTCCTGGTTGGGCAGAGACATGATCTCCAGCGCGCCGGTTCCTGCGCTGCGGCACAGGAATGTCCAGCCCGAGCCGAACAGGTTCTCAGCCGACATCTGCATGGCGTTCTGCAGGCCAGTGAGTGAACCGTAGGCATCGCTGATCTGTGCCAGGAACGCATTACTTGGCGCCTGGAGACGTGGTGCCATGGAGTTCCAGAACAGGCTGTGATTGGCATGGCCCCCGCCGTAGTTTCTGACGGGAGTGCGCAACGCCACCGGCAACGTGCTGAGTTGCTGCAGCAATGCTTCAATCGGAATCTGCTGGTACTGCGGATGATCGTTCAACGCGGCATTCAATTTCTCGACGTAGCCGCGATGGTGCTTGCCGTGATGCAGGCGCATGGCTTCGCCTGAGATAACAGGTTCCAAGGCGTCTGTGTCATAGGGCAGGGTGGGAAGGGTGTGCGACATTTGGTGCTCCGGGTGTTGCGGCTGAGAGCGCAGGCCCTCATTCGACGCGCCACCCGCTGCTGGCTCTATCGGAGTGCGGTCCTTGAGGGGGTAGGATCAAACCTACGTGAGCATCGGCGCGCAGGTCGCCGTCACGCGGTCCTCTTCTGACTTGCATGGGGGTCTCTAGACCTTAGGCTGTCGTCGATCGATCTTTCCCCATTCCCGGAGATGCCCGTGAAGTATTCCAATCTGATGCTGATCTCGATTCTGAGCGTGATGACGCTTGCTGCATGTGCGAACAAGGAGACCCCCGCCGAGACGCGGCAGGATGTCGCGGAGGCGACCGTCGAAGGCGCCGAGAACGTGGCGTCAGAGCAGCGCGATGCGGCATCCACTGCTCAAGACGCGCAGGTATCCATGGCTGAGGCGAATGCCGACGTAGATCTGGCGCGTGCTCAGGCTGACTACAAGATCGCGATCGAGAAGTGCGACGCTCTGACGGGCATGGCCAAGGATGCGTGTCAGAGTGCGGCTCAGGCAGCGCTCGATGCCGTGCAGGCACGCGTGGACGCCCGCAAGCCGTAACCGCTGGACCACGCTGCCGGCGGCGCCTCCAGCCGGAACCATGACGGCACGGCACCGGAACGCCCGCGGGTGTCCGTCATTGTTCGTATTGCCCGGCGTATGAGAATGAAGGACAACTGGTGACCGATGAAAGCACCAGTTGTCGACGATCCGGGGCTGAGTCCCGAAGATGCCGCGCAGCGCCTGCAGCGGGACGGGTTCAACGAGGTTCCGACCACGGAAGGTCGCAGCTTCTGGCGCATTCTGTTCGAAGTGATGCGCCAGCCCATGTTCATGCTGCTGATCGGAGGCGGCGTGGTGTACCTGCTGCTGGGCGACCGCGTCGAGGCGGTCATGCTGCTGCTGTTCGCTTCCCTGTCCGTGATAATCACCCTCGTGCAGGAGTCGCGCAGCGAGAAGGTCCTGGAGGCGCTGCGCAACCTGGCCAGTCCGCGCGCGATGGTCATTCGCGGCGGCAAACGCCTGCAGGTTGCCGGGCGTGAGGTCGTTCGCGGAGATCTGGTTCTGGTGGCCGAGGGCGACCGGGTGGCCGCAGATGCGATTCTGCTGGCGACACAGGATCTGACCGTTGACGAGTCCTTACTGACTGGTGAGTCGGTGCCGGTTCGCAAGCTTGCGGGCAAGGCCGATCCAGGGGCGGCGGAGCCGCAGTTCAGCGCCGGGGCAGCGCGGCGACCTGGCGGCGATGACCTGCCCAGCCTGTTCGCGGGCACGCTGGTCGTGCGGGGCAACGGGCTCGCGCGCGTGATCGCGACCGGCGCGCACAGCGAAATGGGTCGCATCGGACGCGCGCTCGGCGACATCGACACGCAGCAGCCGCGTCTGAACCAGGAGATGAATCGGTTCGTTCGCTACTTCGCGCTGGTCGGTGCGGTAGCCGGCGTGCTCACTGTCGTGTTGTTCGGTTTGTTGCGGGGCTCATGGCTCGAGGCACTGCTTGGTGGCATCGCTCTCGGAATGTCGTTGCTGCCGGAGGAGTTCCCGCTGGTCATGGCGGTGTTCATGGCGATGGGTGCCTGGCGGATCTCGCGCGCACGGGTGCTGACGCGCCGCGCAGCCGCGATCGAGGCACTGGGCGCGACGACGGTGCTGTGCACGGACAAGACCGGCACGTTGACCGAGAACCGCATGAAGGTCGTCGCCCTGGTTGGCGGCGAAGATCGCTGGCACGCGTTCGAAGCGGACCCGCTGCACGGCAACGTGCGCAGCATTCTCGATGCGGCGTGGCAGGCGACGCCGCGTCAGCCGACGGATCCGATGGACATTGCCATCCACGCGCTAGTTCAGGACGAGTCGCCGG